>JANXYV010000080.1 GCA_025355875.1 Prolixibacteraceae bacterium
CTTATTTAGCAACAAAGAAGCTATTGAGGAAATCATCATGAAGCCTTATGAGGACTATGCAAAGAAATTCAACGACGCTTTTATTGCATTGCTGAAAATCACTCCAACTGTAAACAGCGTAAACGATTTAAAGACTGAAAACGATGAGTTGGAATTTATCAAGGCATTCAGGGAACTGATGCGAATAAAAAACATTCTCACCGCCTTTGCCGATTTTAAATGGCAAGATTTAGCAATGGGCGAACAACTTTTTGAAGATTTCAAAAGCAAATATCTTGACCTTTACGACAAAGTTAAAAGCGACCACCAAAAAGAGAAAGTTTCGATTTTGGAAGATGTTGACTTTGAATTGGAATTGATACATCGAGACGAAATCAATGTCGCATACATTATTCAGTTGCTCATAAAACTGAAATCGAAAAGCAAAGGCGATGTTTCTCAAACTGAAAAGGAAATCTTCAATCTTTTGAATACTGAAGCCCATTTGCGCAGCAAACGGGAGTTAATAGAGAAATTTATACAGGCAAATTTACCTGCAATTGAAGATACAGACGACATTCCGCAAGAATTCGAAAAGTTCTGGAATGAAGAACAGCAAAAGGCTTTTAATCAGCTTGTAAAAGATGAAAAACTATCGGTAGAAAAAACACAATCGTTGATTGAAGATTATCTATACGCTGAGAGAGAACCTCTTCGTGACGAAATACTGGAATTACTTGAAGGAGAGCAACCAACACTTTTAGAACGCAAAAAAGTTGGCGCCAGAATCCTAAAAAAGATTATAAATTTTGTGGATACATTTATTAATGGAATAACAGGCCAATAATGGTTTCTGATAAACAAACATGAATTAAACTAAATTGAAATGCAAGAATGATAATCTGCCTCTATCGTTCTTAGCCAATTTTCAGATCAGTCCTGAAATAAACTATGGTAATTTTTTTGCGAAGATTATTCCCCCATTTTCTTCGCCAATTCATACTCTTTTTCGTAGGGAAGTCCAAGCTCAGCGAGTTGGAGGGGTGCAGAAATAGCCCAACTCACGTAATACCAAGCTAAAATCTGATAACCTGTAAAATCTTTGTCAGGAATGGACGGGACGGTGTACCCACTTTTTTCGGTACTAAAGCCCTGTGTGCCCTGCATGGCAATGTCAAAAGCGATCTTCTTTATGGTCTCTTTGGGTAAGTTTTGGAAGTATTGAATCGCCGAAACCATGTGCATCACCACGGCCATATTCGCCCCTTCCTTCTCCTGTGATTGTTGGAAACGTCGCTGTTCACGTTCTTTCACAGGGTCACGTTCATCCAATCCAAGCGGATCTTTTTCGAGAGAACTGATGAATGAATTGATGTCACTTCGCTTACGGTATTGAATCTCACCCACAAGTTCGGAGTAACGATCTACTTTCAAATCTTCAGCCCAATGGAGCAAAATCTCATATTCTTCACCAGGCTTTTTATCGTCTCTGTACTCCAAATATTCGTTATAAAAGGTTTGTGCCTGTTTCAATTCAAGCGGTGTCGCATTGAACTGGCTAATCAGATCAACACCAAACAAATCACGGTATTGCATCGCATTGATCAGATTATAAATCTTACTTTTCGACAAAATATCTTTGGGTGCCAACTCAATAATCCGTTTATTGGTAACAGCCACAATTCCCTGTTCAATAAGCGAATACAGCGATAGAAACTGCCATGGTCGGAATTCAGGATATTCGTGGTAAATCGTATTCTCAATAAACAAATCAATGGGGGTATTGTAAACCTGAAGGTTAAGTCCTTCAAACATCATGAACAGAAATTCTTTGATTGCTGTATCCGGAAAACCTTTTTTAATTAAGCTGGTAGCGTGTACGGCGTAATTGCTTAGGAATTCAGTTTTCTGCTGTGGTTTAGAAATAAACAGTTGGTTAATCCCTTCATTACGAGCATCAATAATCAGTTTCAGGTGGCTCAGTTCGTGCAGAATTAAATGTTCCACACCTGCGTAGTTTGGTTTATAGCGAACTGTATGTTTCGCCCGGTTAAAGTTTTCAGCCAGTTCAAATTTGGCGGTAGTCTTTATGTCTGCATCTTCAATCATTTCAATACCGGTGTCGCCTTCATATTCGAGTTTATGCCTGAACTGATCCACAATTTTTTGTCCTTTGCCGGTCTTCATGATCTGTCTGGCTAATTCGAATGCCTGTTTAACTGCATTTTGATACAGCTCATCTTTTTTGGGACACAAAAGAACGGTTTGCAGAGAATAGTTGAAAGCTGAATCCAAATCTTGTTTTTTTTCGGCAATCAGATTCAAGATAAAATGTGTGTTGGGGTATTTCGGATTGATCTGTAATGAGGCATCCAGATAACGTTTGGCTTCATCATTTTTTCCTTGTTGAAACATCAGG
>JANXYV010000084.1 GCA_025355875.1 Prolixibacteraceae bacterium
GCTGTAAATGTTGATGTTTCCTGGGCTGGAAGATTGGTTGAATCATATCAATTACAGAAAAATCCTGTAGTCGTAAAATCGAATTTAGATGCGACTGTTGATTTTATAAGTTCGCTTGATGCTACTTTTAAAACCAACAGAAACAACTATTTGTGGAAGGATGTATCACCTGAATTGATTCGGCCTTTATTTCAAAAGTTCAAAGTTCCGGACTCCCTGGTAAGAGTTGATCCAGGCAACTTATTGCAATTTATAGATGTCCAGATTGCGAACGGTGAGCTTACAAACTGGAGTGTGGCATTAATGTCAAAATCTGACACAAATGAAAGATTCCCAATTGACAAAAACGGGAATATTGTCGATATTGGTTATTGGTTTCGCCGGAATGCCACAGAAAGAGCAGATTCTACCACATTTTTCATCAGGAAAAATCACATCATAAGTCCTAAAGATGAGTTCGTTGATTTAGAACCAGAACAATATAGAGCCGCTTTGGAAAGAACGATTGCATTTCACCAGCATAATAACAAGGAATACAAGAATGATTATCCGAAAGGAGATATAGTCCGAAACGAGTTCAGAAATCCGAAAAATCCTTTACTGCTAATTTACTTCCTTGACCCGGAAGGAGCTGATCTTCCTAAAGGAAGTGACCCATTAGTTGGATTTGCAATAAGTTTTCCGGGAAGCCGGTTCAACTCTTCGGTGCGCTATGCAATTCATAGGCAACTCCTGGCGCTATTTAATATTGATGACGAAATAGATAACGACAATGATGACGAAGATTAATCAAATATGGGCCGAGCTGGCGAATGACTCCTCATTCAAAAAAGGGTTGCTTCTACGGCGATATTCCGGGTCAGTATTGCCTGATGTATTTGTCGCGATACAACAGCCTGAAAAATTGTTATGCATTGCCACGTCAATAAGCGAGAGTACAGAGGTAAATATTTCAATGTTCGATAATTTGCAGGAAATACAAATTGATTTTTTCCCGGATCACAATCAGAAAGGGAAAAACATTTTGCTTTTTAAACTGATCAACAGTCAGCACAGGGACATATTTTCTGTTTTGTGTGAAGACTTAATTTCAAGCATAACTAACGAAACCAACGAAAAGCAATTAGTAAAAACAATATTGAACCGTTTTGAAAAATGGAAATCTCTGTTCACGCGAATGATCTCTGAAGGTCTGACACCCGAAGAGCAAAGAGGCTTGTTTGGAGAATTATATTTCTTGCGGAAATTTCTTCAGTGCAATAATAATTTGCAGCCCATATTAAATACCTGGGTAGGTTCTGCCAGAGAGGTAAGAGATTTCCAAATGAATAACTGGGCTGTGGAAGTAAAAACGACACATGGCAATAATCATCAAAAAGTCCAGATCACCAGTGAAAGACAGCTTGATATTACTCATCTCGAAAAACTATTTCTCTACCATATTTCATTGGAGAAAGTACAGGAAAGCGGAGAAACATTAAACCAGATTGTCGCCTCGATAAATGATTTATTGACAACGGATTCAATTGCATTAAATCGTTTCAAATCAAAATTATATGAAGCCGGATATTTTGATCACCATATTGATATGTATGACTCCACCGGTTATTTTATCCGGCAGGATACATTTTATAACGTTGAAGACAATTTCCCGAGAATCCAGGAAAACGAGATTCGCAGCGGAGTTGGAGATGTGAAATACTCCATTATTCTTTCGCAATGTGAAACCTATAAACAGCCCGAAGTTTCTGTTTTTGAAAACCTTATAGTATAATGAGCACATCCATTGAAAATTTAGAGATTAATAAGTTCTATACTGCTTTAATGCAGGAAATTACTGCAATTCAATCGACCGATGAAGAAGGTGCAATATCCGAACAGGTTTTCACTCAACAAGCCGTTGATCTGCTAGCAGCATCTGGAGAATCCGAAAACATAGTTGTCAAATACGATGAAAAAGCCTTGGGAACTCCCAAACAACATAAAATAAACGCTTATGCAATATCAGAAAATTACGAAACGGTCGATTTATTTATTACAATTTTCAGCGGAACAAACGAAATAGCGAAAATTTCAAATCCTGATATTGAAACGGCATCCAAACGGATTTTAAACTTCTTTAGAAAGGCAATCTATTCAGCAGTAGATGAAAAAACCAAATACTTCAAAAGCGATTATGTAGATGAGATTGAAGAATCGTCAGAAATATTTCAATTTGCCTATACATTGGCAAAATCAAAAGATATAACAGAAAATCTTGTTCGGGTGAATGCTTTTATCCTTACAAACGGCTTTTATAAAGGTGATTTTCCTTCAAATACAGTTATTTCAGGTTACAATTTTTACTACAAGATATTTGATATTGAAAGCCTGTACAATTTAAGTGAAAAATCGCACATCCCTATTGAGATAAATTTCAAATCCGATGGATTTACTGTACCCTGCATCCCTTCACCTTCAATCAATGAAGAGTATCAATCATATTTGGCAATTATTCCGGGAGAAGCACTCGCATCCATTTATGAAAGATTTGGTTCGAGGCTTTTAGAGCAAAATGTTCGGTCATTTTTGCAATTCAATGGAAAAATCAATAAAGGCATCAGGACTACAATAATTAAGGAACCTGAAATGTTTCTGGCTTTCAATAATGGAATAGCAGCTACAGCAGATGAAATTGAACTGGAAAACAGCGAAGATGGCAATGGAAAAATAATTTCCGTAGTAAAGGATTTTCAGATTGTCAATGGAGGACAAACAACCGCATCCATTTATCACACGCAAAAGAAAGATAAGGCTGATATTTCCAACATATTTGTTCAGGTAAAACTTTCGGTAGTCAAAAACAAAGAGAAATTCAGCGAAATAGTTTCCCGGATTTCGGAATACGCAAACACACAAAACAAAGTTTCTGTGTCAGATTTAAGCAGCAATCGACCTTATCATATTGAGTTGGAAAAGCTTTCAAGAAATGTCTTTACACCAATTACCGACAGCCAGCCAATACAAACCAAATGGTTTTACGAAAGAGCCAGAGGACAATACAAAAATGCGATACTTAAAGATGGATTTACACCATCCAGAAAAAAGGCGTTTGATTTAAAGAATCCGAAACACCAATTATTTACAAAAGAGGAACTGGCTAAATATATCAATGCCTACCAGGAAATTTCTGATGGCAGAAAGATTTTAATCGGTCCACATTACGTTGTCAGAGGTAATCAAAAAAACTATGTGCAGTTCATGAACTTCAATCTGGAGAAGAAAATGAACAACGTATATTTTGAAGATACAATTGCCAAAGCAATATTATACAGGGCGGCAGAGAAGGTTTATGGTGTCAAACCCAGAGCAATCGGCGATATGCGTTATATTACTGTACCTTACGCGATAACTTTATTAAACTGTTTAACCAATAACCAATTAGATCTTTATAAAATTTGGAAAACTCAGGAGATAACTGGCTCATTAAAATCACTTTTGCATTTAATGATGAGTACTCTGGAAGTATTCATAAAGGATACAGCACCAGGTGGTCTGTATGGCGAATGGGCAAAGAAGGAAGAATGTTGGATAAAATTAAGAGACTATGATTTTAAATTTGACTTGTCTTCCATAAAACAAGATTTAGTTGATAAGAAAAATCAAACCAAAAGAACTGTAATCTCAGATGATGAAGTTGAATTGCAGAAACGTCAGGAAGACCTCGAACGGATTAAATCAATTCCTTCGAAAGTCTGGAAAAAGATTGAAGAATGGGGCAGAGAAACTGATAATCTATCAACTGTCCAGAAAAATACGGCTTGGAATTTAATGACAAAAGTTAGAAGTACCTCTAACATTTTGCCAAATGAAGTTTCATACGGCATTTCAATTTTGGAAATTGTTATTGCAAAAGCGCCGGAACTTCTTTTTGATGCGGATGAATTACAAGAACCAACTATTGTCAATAAAACAGATGATCCGGAAATAACACTAGAGTTAATCAAAAAAATGGTTCAGTGGGACAGAACCAATAAACGACTAAAACCACATCATTTCAGAATGATGCTTGACATTGTGAATGACCCGGAAAAACTAACACCGCAAAATAAGAAATACTGTCTGATGAATTTTCAGTTTATTTCAAAGTGGGGATTTAGATTTTAGCGCCCAATGCCCTTCTGATTTTCCGCTTTACAGTTCTTGAATTCTTTACACAATTTTTAATGGCAGTTAATTCAGTTGCCTTCAGTTTGCCGACAATTTCATAATCTATTTCTTCAACCGAATAGATATTTTCAAAATTGGTTTTGTTAAATTCGGCAACCTGTGGGCCATAAACGTAAGTTTCTAAAGGGAAACCCCATCCACTTTCAGCGATGGGTTTAAGGGCTTCAAAATAGTAGCAGTTAAAATTTATTTCTGGTAAATCAATGCATCCATGAATTTTCTCAACGTTGGAAGGAATATGATCTTTGCTTGTAGGGAGTGTTGCAATTAAGGTGTTTTCCTGGTTCGTTGCCAGAACAATAAAATATTTGTTTTTTTCCTTTCCGCCATTGGGAAAATAAAAAGGAGTGAAATACAAAATATTTCCAGGCGTATACATCCTTAATCGTTAATATAGCTGAGTAACTGATTGAAGTGATTTTGTTCCACAAAGGTATCCTTGCCTTTTTCATCCAGATACCATGTCAAATCAATCTTTTCATCAGAAGAGTTGGTCAACCGGTTCTCAAACAAATCGAGCAATCCCTTACTTTTTGCGATAGTGTACCAATTTGAATTTTTCTGATGTGTCCGTTTGACCAGATCAGTTGCAGTTAATGATCCGAAATGTTCAACAACTAAGTTGAGCATGTCAATCTCATTATCGCTAAATTCATCATCAGAAAAACCGGTAATAGGTTTAATGTAAGTAGAATCGGCTTTCTTTTCGATAGTGATGTAATCCTTTAACAAAAGAGGTTCGTCAGATAAATCAATAAAGATATCCCGGGCTACTGGTCCGGCTTGCCACACTTCAAATTCCAGATTAAGAAATGGCAACTGATATTTTTTTGCAAAAGTTTCTTCAAGAAGGTACAACAGCTTCAATAGCTTTGTCTTCGATAAATCAGGAATCCTTTCAGCAAGATAAATAATTGCATTCCCAATTTTTTCAATATCGCTTCTGGAATAAGTTTTCATGCTTCAAAAATAATAAAATTAGTTCATTCAACCCCTATACATCCTTAAAAATCATATTTATATACTGAAAACCAATGAAGAGGGAAGAAGTTCACCTGACCCACACCCACCCCTGGTTAAATTTTTTGTCACACTTTTTGCGTCCCATCGCACCAATAGCACATTGGCTTTTCGTTCCTCAAATCCAAAGAGCTATGCCAACCCACAAGGCAAAAAGACGCTTCACTCCAACCACCTCCACCGTTCCGCTTGTGCCAAAAAATTCAACCTCCAAAGCTATTGATACATAACGCGCTATTCTATAACAGGGAATCCCCCAGCCGAACACCGGAAAAACGGCTGGACTGTCATAGAATCACGCTATGTACAATAGCCGCACAAACCCCACCCACCCGGTATTCCATCAGCATCATTCTAATCAACATTGTCGCCAGAAAAAAACCACAAAAAGCCCCACCACCCGTCTAAGGTGCAGTCCATGAATTGTTTTACGGCCAAAGCTTGCGGCAGGTGGCTTCCGCTTCTCTACATTACACTCCAGGGCTGCTCTTCGTTCCGCCACCTTTCGTTCCATTCCTTTCATTGTCAGCCCCCAGCCTCGGCTACCCACGCAAGAGTGTTTCCATTCATTCCATTGCGCTCAGGCCACCCCGCCGTTTCGTTCCGCTCCCCTTTGGCTTTTCCACCCACAACCCGGAACTCAAAGCCAAAACGGGAAGCTACATTCACCCCTCTCAATTCGCTACATTGCATTCAGTCACCACACTTGCTTTTCCCCATGCCAACCAGCGGTATGTCCTGCAAAGTGTTCACCCCTGAAAACCAAGAACCTCAAAATTCCCCGCCACCCTTTAATGGTGCAGGTAAAATAAAGAGCATTATCGCAAGGCCTTCGTGCTTGCAGCCGGTTCGTCTCACTCATTCAACCGTTCGCTGGGACGCTCGTACCTCGCGACACCGCTCACTATTTCATTTCGTTCACCTCACCAGCTTCAGCACCGCACGTGTAAGTGTTTCGTGCCTCACACCCACACCTTTCCCTCCCACGCCTCCAGCATTTCAGCTTATTTTTACCTGCGATATTATTTACCCCATAAAACCGGTTCCCGATCATTATCGCTTTGTTCTGCCTTCATTGATCGTTTCATCATGCTATTGAAATGAGAATAACTGCCCACGCACCTCCCAGTGCCAGTTATTTCCCATTTCAACAGCACATCATCATCATACCAGAAATTTGCCATTTCATTTTTCAAAAAGGATTTTTAAGGGTTTCCTATAAACCGATTGCCGGAAAACAATCAAACATGACCGTAGCAATATTGTCACTGCAAAAGAACGCATCCAAACGCATAAGCCTCTAATCATCAGGCATTGCCTAATTATTGATATACCTTCGATCAGATAAGGTCTCGGTCGTGTTTGGTTCGTACCAAGTCCATACCAAGTCCAAGTAGAAACAATTAAAAATTACCGCCATGGGCACAATTAAAAAAGGTATTTTAGGTGGCTTTTCCGGCAAAGTCGGAACTGTCATCGGAGGCAACTGGAAAGGCATTGATTATATGCGCGGAAAAGCTGCCAGTGTATCAAATCCTAAAACAGAAGCCCAACTGGACCAAAGAGCCCGGTTTGGTGCTGCTCTCAGATTTTTACAGCCATTAACCCCATTTCTGAGAATTGGCTTTAAAAACTACGCTGTGAAGATGACAGCTTTCAACAGCGCTATGTCCTACAACCTGAACAATGCACTTTCAGGTAGTTATCCTGAATATTTCATCGACTATGCCAGCGCACTGGTTTCTCGTGGTTCTCTTCCAGGAGCGATGAATCCTCAAGTTCAATCCTCAAATCCGGGTCAGATTGATTTTACTTGGGAAGATAACTCTCAGGATTCAACAGCTAACACCTTCGATAAGGTTATTTTGGTTGTTTACAATCCTGCCAAGCAGAAAGCGATCACAGTTATTGGTGGCAATGAAAGGTCTGCCTGCGCC
>JANXYV010000107.1 GCA_025355875.1 Prolixibacteraceae bacterium
GCTCCCCAGCAGAGCCTGTGTCCCCTTCCTCTTTACAATGTGTAAAGTTAATATTCTGAAAATAAAATGTTTGAGAAATACACAGAAATAAAATAGTCAAAAAATAATGCTCAAAGAATTTGGATTACAACATAGAAGAAACTGGTTATACTTCGCTGAAAAATAATTCTTCGATCGCAAACATTTTGTATTGCAGACGCATGGACGTTGTCTGATCATTCTAAGAGCGTACATTGCTTCTAATAAGGATGGATTCTCCAGTGGTAAGTTGGCTGAGTAGGCTTAACACACCCCAATCACCCACATACTTGTATATGGTTATCGTTAATGCGGTTTCCGGAGGCTTCGGGATGGAGCAATTTTCTCCAAATGGCATTGTCCTCGTTTTTGGCATTGGGTACAATGACTAAAGTCTCTGGTATTTAGATGATTTAGTCGTTTCATATGAATGTTAGGTTCTCAAAAACTCAATGTAAACATGAGGGATTGATCGACCAAATTACTGGCTGACAAGTTCGGGTCGTGTACCAGATGATAATTGTATTCCAAACCGATTTTCTTATAAAATATACCTGAACGCACAAGAATAGTTCTTCGACTGGCTTCCAGATTTGTGAAGATATTTTCCCGGGATAATGCAACTGCTTTGCCATAAAAAACGAAACTGATAGATTGGGTGATCGGGTAGTTAAAATTGTACTCGATAATCCCGCTGAAGCCTGATTCAAAGTTTGGGTTTCCGGTAATATTTTGCTGAACTTCAAAGTTTTTGTTCAGTGTTTGCTGGAAAGCATATCCCAATCCATAGGTGAGTTCCCAGTTAGCGTTATTCTCTTTTTGTTTGGAGTAGTGCTTTTGCCCGATAAACAGAGTTTGATACAGAAACAAAGGGTCAAGAAAACTCGTTGGTTTATTATCGATTGTACCTTTTCCGAAATTAGTTTCAGCTGTTGTTTCCAGGAATAAGCGGATGGCCGGCTTATGAAGGATTGGCAGTGATGGGGTAATAGCCCAGATAAAAGCATCCTGCAGTTTTAAAGGAGGCTGTTCATGCATTTTACTTTGACCGTATTGCATAAACAAGCTTGAGCTTAGGTCAAGTTTTGATCCAATGTAGTCGAAATCAGAATTTACAGTACCCAGCCATTGCAGGTTCGAAACTTTTGTGCCATTCGTGTTCGATTGGCCATAAGTCAGGCCCAAACTTGGCCGGATGTGAAAATGCACTTTTTTTTCGGGTTTGACAGTTTCAGTGTTACCTATCTTAATGGAATCATTCTGAGCAAACCCATTTCCGAATATGGGAATAGTGTTACCGAGAAAAAGTATCACCAAAAAGATAGGTAGCAAGTAAAACTTCATCTTATTTCATCAGGGTTACGTGACCGGTTTTGGTATGTTTGGAAGCCATATATTCACCTGAAACCACATCAAGGTTGAACGTTGACTGATACCGTGAAACGCCGCTTCCTTTCGTACTTCCACCACTCGAATTAGATTCGCCCCAACTCCACGATGCAATCAAATCACAGGCTCCGTCCGTGCAATCGGCAGGCATGGTAAATTGTCCATTTACTACCGCCAACTTTGTTGATTTACCTTTGACATAAACCATAATATTGATGTCGCTAACAGATACTTTTCCTGTTGAGGCTTTTGTTGGCGATTCTCTGACAGGTGCAGCAGAGCTTTTATCCAATTCCATGGTGATAACGAATGGCTTGTGCATTCTCTTGCCCGTTGCCATACCACTAGAGGGATCTCTGGGGCTGATAATTTCCTGATCAAAATCGATGGTACAGGTCCCATCCCCACAGCGAATTTTTCCGGTACAAACCACTGATGACTTTTCGGTTGCCATGCCTGCTGAAGAAATGCTCTTCGAAGCTGCTTTTTTAGTGCCCATAACTTCCTGAGCAATTAACTGATTGGTAAAACCGGCACTTACTAAAAGCACCAAAACCATTACATTTTTCTTTTTCATAAGTTTTTTCGTTTTTAAAGAAGTTTCTAATTGAAATTCTAAATATAAAGACAAATAAGTCTTTTAATTGTTTACAGATCAATCTCAAATATCTCCAAGAAATTCTAATTACATTGGAAAGTGTAATTTTTCTACGAATAGAATAGCTATTGAAAGAATGTTTCAATACTTTTGATTGATTCAAATATTAACGACAACCTTTTTTGATGATGAATGAGAATAAATTTCCAAACATTCTGATTGCTGAGGATGTGGAATCCAATTTCCTTTATTTAAAAGCGGTATTAAGCAAATTAAACGCGACTATTTTTTGGGCAAAAAATGGGCTCGAGGCAATAAAGATTTGCGATGATGAGTCGATTGATATAGTGATGATGGACTTGCAAATGCCGGAAATGAATGGTTATGAAGCAACCAAGATCCTGAAAAAGAAATTTCCAAACTTGATTATTATCGCCCAGACTGCCTTCGCCATGTCAGACGACCGGGAAAAGGCCCTGGATGTCGGTTGCGATGATTATCTGGCCAAACCGATCAAATCAAAGGATTTGTTGAGCACTGTCGAGAAGTTTATTAAGTTTTAACTCCGAATGAAGCGATAGTTTTCAAAAAAAACGTCCATCAATACAAAGATGGACGTTTTTTTATTATCCATGTTTTGCCGGATATACATATCAATCACTACTTTTGCCAAGTTGAAGAAACAGACCGGATGCATCCGGTTCACTTAAATTAGATAAAGTTAATGGAAGCCATAGCAGCAGATGCAAATCAAAAAAAACAATTCCTTCTCGATCAGAGGTATTTGAAAATGGCCATGGTCTGGGCCCAGAATTCATACTGTAAACGGCGTCAGGTGGGCGCCTTGCTGGTTAAAGACAAGATGATCATTTCGGATGGTTACAACGGAACGCCTTCCGGATTTGAAAACAATTGTGAGGACGAAAACAACAAAACCTTTCCCTATGTGTTGCATGCTGAAGCGAATGCCATTACGAAAGTTGCCAAGTCGAACAACAGCAGCGATGGAGCAACTTTGTATGTGACTTCTTCGCCTTGTCTGGAATGTGCGAAGCTGATTATTCAGGCAGGAATTAAGAGAGTGGTATTTTACGATAATTATCATCTGGCAGATGGAATACAACTGCTGGAAAAGGCAAATATTGAGGTGGTGCAAGTTCATCTGGATTCATAAATCAGAAAAGTAAATGAGAAATTCAAAATATTCAGTCTATATCCCTGTAATTTTGGCGGTTACATTAGCTGCCGGCATTTTAATCGGGAACCGCTTGACCCGGAATGCCGGTCCGGGTAGCCTATCATTATCGATGACAAAATCGAATAAAATGGATGGCATTCTGGATTTGATAAAGAATGCTTATGTGGATTCGATATCCACCGACACCCTGGTTGAAAAAACGATTCCGCAACTGCTCAAGAATCTGGATCCGCACACTTCCTATATTCCGGCGAAGGAATTAGGTGGAGTTGAAGAAGAAATGCGCGGTGATTTTGGTGGAATCGGCGTGCAGTTTTCAATACAAAACGACACCGTGATGGTGGTTGATGTGATTTCGGGCGGTCCATCGTCGAAACTGGGCATTCTGCAGGGAGACCGGATCGTGACCGTAAACGATACTTTGATGGTTGGCAAAGGATTGAAAAATGAAAAGGTGCTTTCAAAACTCAGGGGCCAAAAAGGGACAAAAGTAAAAGTTGGGATAAAAAGAAAGAGCTTCAGGGATCTGATAAGTTTTGACATTACCCGGGGCGAAATTCCGATCTACAGCGTGGATGTGAGTTACATGATCCATCCTGACCTTGGGTACATCAAAGTGAGCCGTTTTGGTGAAAAAACCTACGACGAATTCATGGCCGGAATGAATAAACTTCAGGAAAAGGGCATGAAAAGTGTGATTATAGATTTACGCGGAAATCCGGGCGGTTACCTGAATGCTGTAATCAAAATGGTGAACGAGTTTCTGGATAAGGGCGAATTAATTCTTTATACCCAGGGAAAAAATCAGGCGCGAAAAACCTACAAAGCCGATAGCCGTGGTGAATTCCGCGATATAAAAGTGGTGGTCTTGGTTGATGACTTTTCGGCCTCTGCCAGCGAAATATTCGCCGGTGCTATTCAGGACAATGACCGTGGATGGATCGTTGGACGACGTTCGTTTGGGAAAGGATTGGTTCAGGAGCAGATTCCGTTTAATGACGGGAGTGCAATACGTCTTACAGTGGCCCGGTATTATACCCCAAGTGGCCGTTGCATCCAGAAACCTTACGACAAAGGAACCGACGAATATTACAAAGATATCATGGACCGCGCAATTCACGGTGAATTCCAAAAGGCCGACAGCATCAAATATTCGGATACCGTGAAATACAGGACACTTTCAGGACGAATTGTACACGGAGGCGGAGGAATCATGCCCGATTATTTCATCCCTGCAGATACACTGGGTTATTCGAAATACTATTCGAAGATCACTCAAAAAGGCCTGGTTTATCAGTTTGCTCTGGATTTTGCTGACACGAACCGGAAAGAACTTTCGAAAATGACCACCAGCGAAGAATTCGAAAACTACTTCCGGAAAACCGATGTTTTGTCGCTTTTTGTGGCTTTTGCCGAAAAGAAAGGGATAAAGCAGAAGGGAACCGATCTTAAAACCTCATCCAAAATAATTGATAATCAGGTTAAAGCATACATTGCCCGCAACATTATTGGGGAGGCTGGTTTTTACCCGATCATCAAAAATATTGATAAAACCTTACTCGAGGCCATTGAGAAATCAAGGAATCCGATTCAACAAAATTTATCCATGGCTGTAACAAAATGAAAGGCTGATCGTCATACGAGGTGAAATAGGCCCGCATCAGCATGAATGTTAAGGAATACAACCAATCCGTCGATTTATATTCAGATCATGTTTTCCGGTTTATCCTGAAAAACATCCGGGACGAGGAACGCGCCCGCGACATCGTTCAGGATAGTTATGAGAAATTGTGGCGGAACGCCGGAAATGTGAATGCCGACAAAGTAAAATCATACTTATTTACAACAGCCTACCATACAATGATTGACGTGCTCCGGAAAGATAAACGCCAGACTTTTCTGGAAGATTATCAGATTCCGGAGGAAACGCACGATGAACAATACTCCGATTTGACTGAAATTCTGAGCGAAGCTGTGAAACGCCTGCCCGGGATACAACGGTCGGTTATTTTGCTCCGCGATTATGAAGGATATTCATACCAGGAAATAGGAGAAATCACCACTTTAAGCGAAGCACAGGTAAAGGTCTACATCTACCGCGCCCGGGTTTTTCTGAAAAATTACATTGGAAGAATGGAGGTAGTACTATGACGATAACCAGGGATAATTACGAACCTTACTTTTTGGATTTCCTCGAAGGACGTCTGGAAGAAGTTGAAATCGATCAGTTTCTGGATTTTTTAAATCAAAACCCGGACCTGAAGGAAGAGCTCCAATTGTTCGAAAGCTTCTGTATGCCTGAAGAACACATCGTTTTTCCGGACAAAAATCAACTCTATAAACAGATCTCTGACCAGAAAGCCGGGGTCGAAATCAGGATCATTGCCTATTTGGAAGGCGATCTTTCAGCTGAAGACCGAACACTTTTCGAAGCTGACCAACGCCTTGATTATGAACTGAAAAAGGAAACCGATCTTTTTACCAAAACCCGCCTGACTGCTGATGCCGGTATAAAATTTACCGGAAAAAAGAAATTCTACAGGAGTCCGGGTTCGACCAGAATCCTGAATTGGTTGGCCAGTGCGGCGGCTGTCCTTGTTTTGCTTTGGGCTGTCGGTTCCCGTGTGCAGATTGGAACTCCTGAAAAGCAGAAAGAATCGGTACAAGTCATTGCCGAAATAAAAATACCGGAAGTTCCTCCGAAAAAGCTTGAAACAACCGAAGTCGTTTCAGAAACGAAACTTCAACGGAAAGAGGAGAGCGGAAAGAGGAGAGAATTTGCACAGGTTACCGGGATCACAGAATCTTCAGGCGAAAAACCGGTAGAACATATCTTGGAAAGTTCCATCATGCCTGCACGCGACTCAATGGCCGTTCATGAAATTAGCCCAAAGCTGGCTCAGTTGGATTCTGTTCCTGCTGAAAACCGTCTGACCATTTCTAAATCGATACCTGAGGTAAAAGACGAAGTTGAAACGAAATCAGTGACGCTGGATGAAATTTTGACCAGTAAGGTTAAGAAGATCGGTGACGAAGGAATCCTTTCCGCTAAGCGGATAGCTCGTGCCGGACTGAACGCAGTTTCCGAAATTTCGGGCGATCGGATTGATTTCCGCAAGAAAGACGGGAAGATTTCAAATATCCGGTTTGAAAGCAAATTGCTGGCTTTTTCAATTCCCTTGAAAAAAAAATAGTGCGGCTGTAACATTCTGAAATACTTCGCCGTCATAACTGCAAATTTTAAACAAACAGCCATGAAACATTTTATCGTCTTAATTTTTGCAGTTGTTGCATTCAATTTCAACCTGAAAGCTCAGGAGGAACCGACCATCAAAAAATCAAAGGAATCAATTCCGGAAACCGTATTTTTTAAAGATACTGTTCGAATTCATAATGGTCAGGACACGACCATTGTACGCATTGGCAAGAACGATGTAAAAGTCATTTCACACGCCGGCGGGACTGAAATCATACTTGGCAAGGATAAAGACAAAGAAAAAAACAAAAAGCATCATTCCGAAAAGTTTAAGGGTCACTGGCAAGGACTGGATTTTGGATTCAACGGGTATACCAATCCCGATTACAGCATGTACGATGTGGATGGTTTCATGTCGGTCATTCAGGCAAAATCGTATGAAGTCGGCCTCAACTTGCTTGAACTGAACATCAGCATTCATAAATCGTTCATCGGCCTGGTTTCGGGCATGGGAATGACTTTTAACGATTACAAATTCGAAACCCGATACACCCTGCAAAAAGGCGCTACCCGTACCGAACCGGTTTACCTCGATTACAACAACCTGGAAAAGACCAAACTCTCGATGTATTACCTCAATGTGCCTTTGTTGCTAGAGTTTCAGATCCCGGTAAACAACAATGAAGGAAGGGTGTACATCAACGCTGGAGTTTTGGGAGGAGTAAAACTTGATTCACATACCAAGGTGAAACATGGCGAAAGCAAAGACAAAGACCACAGCGGCTTTTACATCAATACCTTCAAGTACGATGCCATGGCCCGGATCGGGTACAAAGGAATTGGCCTCTACGCCAAATACAGCCTGACCCCGCTTTTTGAGACCGGGAAGGGTCCGGAACTTACCCCATTTACTATTGGAATTAGTTTCTCCGATTAATTCCGGTTCAAATTTTTGCTTCAGAAGGAGTTTATCAGAATTGATAAGCTCCTTCTGCATTAGGAAAGATTACCTTTGTCGTTGGCGCCAAACGCCTTTAGACGATTGTTTTTTTAAACTTTAGGCACTCCGAACTTTAGGCACTCCGAACTTTTAAATTGCAAACTATGAAACTTCTGCTGATCAGTAATTCTACGATGCCGGGCGAATCCTATCTGGATTATCCGAAGCATGAAATCAAAAAATTTATAGGCAATCAGCCGATCAGGGCATTGTTTATTCCTTATGCTGCAGTTACTTTTTCGTTCGACCTTTACGAACAAAAAGTAGCCGAACGCTTTGCTGAACTTGGCTTTCAGGTTAAAAGTATCCATCATTTCAACGATCCGGTACAAGCTGTAAACGAGGCTGAAGTTATTGTCGTGGGTGGTGGAAATACCTGGCAGCTCGTCCGTATGCTGCACGATAACAAGCTGATGAGGTCAATCTATGAAAAAGTTTTGGGCGGAACTCCCTACATAGGCTGGAGCGCCGGATCGAATGTGGCCTGCCCCACTTTACGAACCACCAACGATATGCCTGTCATCGATCCAAAAGGATTTGATACGATCGGTCTGGTGCCATTTCAAATTAATCCACATTACCTTGATGCCAATCCTGAAGGTCATGGCGGCGAAACCCGTGAACAGCGCATCGAAGAATTTCTGGAAATCAATCCGGAAGTGTATGTTGTTGGTTTACGGGAAGGAACCATGCTACGGATGGACGATCACAAAATCAGGCTGATAGGGGCCCGGACTGCCCGGATATTCAGGAAAGGAAATGCTCCGCTGGAGCTCAGTAGGGACGAGGACTTTAGCTTCCTGACGAAGTAATATACGATTCAAATTAATTCTACCATAAGCCTGATTTCTAGCTACAGAATGAATATATTTGACGGTTTTTATTTCATTTAAAAGCTGAGTATGATTCACGAAGGAACATTCTCAAGCTGATTAACTGATGGATGAAAGAATTGAAACTATCTAAAACCCGGCAACATGAATTACAAATTAAAAAAATATTTTGGGCCGATAAGTCACACCAAAGTGGCATTCTTCCTGTTAGGCATTGCCTCAACGATCTGGTTTTTAGTGCGTGTGATCCCCAAACCAAGCCGGTCGACTTATCCGTGCATGAGGGCATCAGCGCCGTTTATGTCGGCATTTGTGATCTACCTGATCGGATTGGCCTCCACCATTTATGTATTTAAGAGAAAGAAAGGTAGACTCATTCTCAAAGGAGTGCTTGGGATTGTATTTGTGGTTTCTTTGCTGTTTTCTTTCCGGAGTTCAACACCCGAGAATCAGTTATTAAAGAACGATTCTTCCTATTTAACAGCAAATGCTCCTATCGGGATTGCAAAAGGTATTTTTCCCGGCCGTGTGGTTTGGGAAATGGATAAAGCTGCAACCAACGAAAATTGCACCAATAAAACGGGTAATTTTTGGTTTATGAATCAAAATACAAATCAGGTTGCAGTTGAAAAAATGCTTGCCGATGGAATTAAAAAAGTCTCCGGAGAAAACACTTCGGCCAAAGCCTGGGATGCGATTTTTAAATACTTTAACAGCAATCATAACAAAGGTTCAGTTGGATATACAAGTGGCGAAAAAATAGTTGTAAAAATTAATTGTACCACTCTGGGCAGTGGAGGCCGAAAGCTCAACCAGCAATTGAATGCAACTCCGCAGCTTGCCATGGCATTGTTGGAACAGCTTATCGACACCTTGAAAATTGCCCAGGCGAATATCACTTTTGGAGATCCATACCGGGGCATGCCCGACGAAATATATACACCTTGCCACACCAAATACCCAGGCGTTCATTTTATTGAAGGCATGGGCACCAATGGTCGGGAGCAGACCAAGCTTTCGAAGGATAACGTGTTTTTTACCAGTGATGATTCATTTCAGTCGAGACTTCCGCAAGCTTATCTTGATGCGGCCTATTTAATTAATATGCCGAGTCTGAAAACGCACAATTCGGCTGGAGTTACCATTGCTGCAAAGAACCATCAAGGCTCTGTGATTGCGGCCGATCAAAATCCAAACACTCAATCCATGATAAATTACCTGCACTACGATTATCCGGTGGATGGCGGTCCTGAAAACCAGGTGATGGGAATTTACCGGCATATTGTCGATTACATGGCCCATAAATATCTAGGTGGCAATACTTTGATTTATATTGTGGATGGATTGTGGAGCGGAAGAAATTGGGATGGTGTGGTTGAGAAATGGAAAATGCCACCATTCAGTAACGATTGGACTTCCTCCCTTTTCCTGTCTCAGGATCCGGTGGCAATCGAATCGGTTGGTTTCGATTTCTTGTATAATGAATACAAGGATTATCCTGCAGCGCATGGAAATGTAAACTATCCTTTGGTAAATGGCGTTCAGGATTATATCTATCAGGCTGCAGACCCTGCCAATTGGGCTGCCGGAATTCAATATGACCCAAGTTCTGCAGACCATAGTTCACCGGTGGGCTCATTGGGAGTTGAGGAACACTGGAACAATTCTACTGACAAGCAATATTCCCGGAATCTGGGCACCGGAAACGGAATTGAACTGGTTTATAAATCAGGTGTAACTGGTACAAATACACTGGTTCAGGAAGATGGTTTTAAAGCGTACCCAAATCCATTTAACCAAAGTCTTCGCATTGAAGCAGCCAATAATCAGTCGTTAAACCTGAATATTTTTAATATAAACGGGCAGCTTGTTTATAAAACGGTAATGAATAAGACGTATCTCTGGAATGGGACTTCGCAAGATGGGTCAACATTGCCAAAGGGAATCTACCTGGTTAAGCTAAATGACAAAACTTCCGGGAAATTAGTATGGACCGAAGAAATAATCTATAACAAATATTAAACCTACTACCATGATTGAACGAATTAAAACATTTTTCAAATCGATAAGCCAAACCAAATTAGCGTTCCTTGTTTTAGGAATTGGGTCGACTGTTTGGTTTCTGTTCCGGGTGATTCCCAAACCATCACGTGCAGGTTATCCTTGCATGAAAGCTGCCGCTCCGATTATGTCGGGTTTTGTGGTTTACCTTCTGGCATTGGGTGGTTCAGCCATGTTGTTCAAAAGGACATTCGCCAAGTTGAAACAAGCCCGCTATCTGGCGGCTTCTGTGGCATTTATTGGCTTTCTTGCGGTAGTTATCGTATTCAATTATAACGACGCGAAGCAATCTTTTGCAACTGCAAATTTGGTAAACAGCGATCTGCCTGATGGTCCCAACAATCCGATGGGAGTTGGACAGGGAATCTTTCCGGGACGGGTAATCTGGGAATGGAACAAGGCTGCAACCAATGAAAAATGCGCAAATACAAAACTTACCGATTGTTTTTTTATGGCTAAAAACAACAATCAGGATACCATTAACAAGATGGCTAACAATACAATCAAAAAGCTCTCAGGTAAAAAAACAGTGAAAGAGGGCTGGGATGCGATTTTTAGGAATTTCAACAACAAAAAATTGGGTACCCCTTCAGGATATGTTGCCGGTGAAACGATTTTTATCAAGGTAAATAATGGCCAGGCCGGCTGGGCGATCAATACAACTACTTTAGCATCAGGAAACACAACACTTCCGATTGCGGAGACCACTCCGGCGACTGTTTTAGCTTTTGTGACCCAGTTGGTTGATTCCTGTGGAGTGCCTCAGGATAAAATTTATATCGGTGAGCCCATGACACACCTGTTCGATCACATGTACAATCCAATACATGCCAAATACCCAAATATAAAATACCTCGACAAGGAAAGCAGATACACTAGCCTTGGAAGAACGACTATTTCGGGATGGCATGCCAATGCAATCTATTACTCTGATGGCGGCAGTGATATGCCGAATGCAATCTCCGATGCGATCTGCAACGAAATGTACAATGCTAATTATATGATCAACATTGCCGCATTGAAAGCTCATGCAAGGGGTGGGGTTACGCTTTGTGCCAAACTTCATTTTGGTTCGCATGGTCTGCACAATGGCAAATGGGATTCATATCACTTGCATGATGGACTGATCGCAACGGTTGACAATGATGTTTTGGATCAAGGTGTGCGAGGCAACTACGGGATGTATAGGGTTTTAACCGACATTATTGGGCATGAAAAACTAGGCCGGAATACCGTTCTCTTTGTGGTTGACGGTTTATGGGGAGGTATTGAAGCCACTGATATTGGTGTCAAATGGCAAACAGCGCCATTCAGCAATGATTGGCCAAATTCGCTATTTGTTTCACAGGACGAAGTTGCAGTTGAATCGGTTTGCATCGATTTTCTCCGTGCCGAAGCAAAAGCCAATATTGCGTTTAGAAACAGGCCTTTCTTTCCTGCAGTTGACGATTATTTGCACCAGGCAGCCGATAAAAAGAACTGGGCCAAAGGAATTGTCTACGATCCGGAAGGCGACGGAACCGAAATGCCAGCCAGTTTAGGCGTTCATGAACATTGGAACAATGCCACCGATAAACAGTACACCAAAAACCTGGGAACCGGAAACGGAATTGAACTGATCTCATACAAATCAGCTTATACGAGTACTCGGCCTATCGTGCAGAATGTCGGGTTCAAATCGTTCCCAAATCCATTTACCGAAAGTATCCGGATTGAGGCAGCCTCTGAAAAACTTTTAAGCCTGAATATTTACAATGGATCGGGTCAGCTGGTTTTTAACACAGTAATGACCAAAAGCTATAACTGGAGCGGAGTTTCGCAGAACGGAGCGGCTCTGCCCAAGGGAATGTACCTGATCAAAGTTTCCGAAAAGGTTTCAGGTCAGGTGATGGGCACTGAAAAAGTAATGTGTAACCGATAATTCAGTTTTTTTCAAACGCTTTATGAAAAATTCAAAACAGTTCATTCTCATCCTGTTAATCGCAGTAGTCGTCAATTTGTCAAGCTGTAAAAAAGATCCACCACCGGTTGAACAGCCTTTTGTCATGCCGTCGGAAGTAATTCATAAAATTATCGTCGATAAGCAAGGGATAAAATGGTTTGCCACCGAAAAGGGAATTGTAAGTTACGATGGGGTCAAATGGACAACTTATTCAGATGACAAAAACCTGAGCAACGGCCCAATTGCCGATTTGGCATTTGATCTGGCCTCAGGAATAAAGCTTTTATGGAGCGCCAGTCAGATCGGACTAAATTCGTATGAATTCGGGGCTACGGCTATCTCGTTCGTGAATTACAGCACAAAGAATTCGGGAATTTTAGCCGACACAGTTACAGCGGTTGGAATTGATGCTGTCAATGTCAAATATGTTGGCACATCAAAAGGGATGTCTATCCTGAAAGCCGGTAAATGGGACAAATACCTTGGTCGCAAAAACGAGGAAATCCTGGCAAGATTCAGGATTAGTTCAGTTTCTACTACTACTGACGGGTATGTTTATGCAAGTACCCGTGGTGGCGGTGTGTCGAGGTTCAAATATACCGATGCAATTTCAGGGGCAACAACCTTTAATAAGCCGTGGGCCTGGGGTTTACCTTCGGATACTGTTTATACTGTTTATACTGATGGGATTGCACAATGGTATGGAACTAAAGGCGGAATAGCTTACCACTCCACCGAATCTACCAAAACGGACTGGAAAACATATACCCGGTCCGACAAGCTTATCTGCGACAGCGTATATGCCATAGCCAAAGATCTTTCAGGAAACATGTGGTTTGGAACCCAACTTGGCGTGAGCATGATGAAAGATAGTGTGACCTGGACCAGTTATACAACCAAAGAAGGCCTGGTTTCGAATAAAGTGAACACGATTGCTACCGATTTGGATGGCTCACTTTGGTTTGGTACCGATCAGGGAATTTCACATTTCGTGAACAATAAATGGGAGAAATATTAGGGGCAATCCATCCTCCTTCATTTGATTGACACTTACTCAATCCAAACCCGGAATCAAAGCGTAACAATCGTTGCTTTGGTTCCGGGTTTCTATCTGGGAAAAGGATTCATTTTTGGGAACCCTTTCCCAATGTTTCGGAAGTTTAGGCGTTCCCTATTTGATTGGCGTAAATACTACGGTATCCCAGAAAACAACTCCCCAACCCGTACAAACTAATTTGACTCTGTGAGGTTCTGTTTTAGTCCAGGTTACTTCGCCAAAGTCCATCTTGGTCGATGATAATCGGGCATTGATATTAGCAGCGGCTCTTACATCGTCAACATAAACATCAAAGATAGGCAGGTCATCCCCCCCAGTCCAGATATTGGCACTTACGGCATAGTGTCCTTTCATCACCTTTTCAGTAGTAATTTCCAGAGTCCAGAATCCTAACATCGACAAACAGTCGTTGTGCAAAATAGGAGTCCTACCATTGTTTACCTTATAGTAATACAGCAAGTAATCGCCTTTCCATTTGATGTTTTTAAAAGTAGTTTGCCCTTCTGCCCCAGACCACTTCATGTAGTATTTACCAATGTAATCTCCCTGCTGAATATCGAAATAATCCGTAGTTTCCTGGGTAAATACACCTGGTTCTGGTTCGATAACAGGAAGCAAGCCATTTATTACGTGAATTGCTCCGTTTTTTGCAGGAGTATTTGATTGTGGGATATAAAAGCCAGTGTACTTTTTGGTTTTACTTATATAATTGATTTTGTAGTCAGTATCGATCGTCATCAAGACATTGTTATCGTGCGACAGAATCGGGTATAACTGTGAATTCAGATCAGAGAGGTAATGGGTTCCGTTGAGGCAATGATATTCCATGTAGCGGTAAAACTGATTATTCAGAAAGGTGGTGCTGTCAGGATTTGCACCAGTCCATTTAATCAGATCTGCTACGTTATTGATTCCATATCGATTAAAGAGTGTGTCAGGAATAGCAAGTATGGTAAACCGGGTGCGGGCAGTACGCTTTCCATAAGGAAAAGAGATAAGCTGCAAAGTATCTTTAATTCCAGAAGCTTTCAACCCATCTGAAAATATTTTAAAGGATGGATTCTCCGATATCATTGTGTAAAGATCCTTCGTAATTGGGTCAAGAACATGATCAATCACATGTGCATATCCATTGGCCAGGCGAACATCACGGTTGATGATCTTCGAATATTTATTCAAAACAATATCGGCTCCATCGAATTCAGTCACGATGTAATCGCCAATTGCATTGGTATCGCGTAGTGCGCCAAGTCCGATATCTCCGGTAGAAATTTCGTTGGTCACCAGGTGGTTTCGAACCAGGATATTAAGAGATTTCATATCAAAATCAGTCAGTGCAGTTTTGCCTTTTTCCTTATAGTAAGCAAACATAGCATCGTTGTTGGGAAGCATAATGGTGTAAGGTCCCCTGATTCCCAACAAAGGTTCGAGCCCGGTCATTTCAACCAGTTTTGCAAACTCCGAGAATTCAGGTTTACTTTTGATGTAATCGCTGGCAACTTGTTCAGTTGACTTGACATTCCACAATGTAGGCTGCTGCGTACAAAAACTGAACAATAGACTTGTAAAAACCATAAAAAGAATTGCAGCCTGGTATTTTCTTGTGATTTTGAAAATAGAATAAAGATTCATGATTTATTTATTGCTAGTTAGAGTAAATTTGAAATCCTGAAATGCAAAAATAGTCCGGCAGGGACAAATATTCTGCGAAGATAGTGTTTGTTTGTATGTGTTACGAATTCATGGCTTAAAAAATTGGAAAATGTCCCGAAGGAACAGACCATCTATTTCATTTCAAAACAGACCGTGGGATCCAGTGGATACCGTCCAAAATTTTCGCCGTAAATAGCCAGACCGCCAGGGAAGGAAGAATCGACCTCAAAACGAACCGTCATCGTTTTTACTGAAATCTTTTTCAATACTGAAACCGGAATATTGGCTTCAACCAGGTAGCCATACGAACCGGCTTCTCTCAGCGTTTTATCATGCTTTTGCGAGTTCCACGAAAGGATTCCGCGGTGATCGGCCGGATCGTCTTCCAGGTTGAATGACCCCAGGCAAGTGTTGTTCACAAAGATTTTCACGATGCTGGGGAATTTCTTTTCGTCGGTCATCGGGTACGAATTCGGGTTCAGGCTCGGATCGTTGGTTCCCTTGCCGGCCATGTAATCGCCATCCAGAATTTTTGCGCCGTCCTTGTCTTTTCCGAAGAGCTGTTTTGCTGACAATTCGGCCAGAATTCTTGCTGATGAAACGTCTTCGATGCTCAGATTGGCCGGGATTTCAACCTTGTACTCAAAGAAGCCCGAACCGGCTCCGTTGACTTTCAGTCCGTCGAGAACATTCCATTGTTTCAGGCTCCATTTTGAATCGGCAAAGGTATTGGGTGCAAAACGAACCAAAGTCAGTCGGGTTCCATTTTGCTGAATGGTTTCAGTCCGTTCCGACTTGCCTTTTGAAACATGAAAAGTGGTGAAATTTCTTGCCAGCACTTGTCCCGAAAGCGTTTCAAGGCTCATCCGAAGGATGGCGACGGATTGCCTATCGGGCATTTGAACCGTCATTGTGCCGATTTCTTTGCTCATCCAGGGAAAGTAGGGTGTGTTCAGGGAGTAGTTTGAATAAGTCTGAAACTGCCCAAAATTATCCCAGCCGCACAATTCAGCTTTAACCACCAGGTTGGCTGCCGTGAGCTGGTCGGTGAGGGCGGACAGATAAACCGGAACCTCCACCTTGACTGATGGTTCAGTGTTCCGGCACAAATCGCTTCCGGTGCTGATATAGAATGGATTGTGCAGATCATTCAGCGTCATTCCGGGCATCAGTTCTTCAATTCCGGTAAATTTGTGGCTGCGGTCGAAACGGTAATAGCCGTTCCATTCGTTAATCACGTCGTGGTGCTCGGTGTACAGCCAGCCACCCATTTTTGGGTGCATCCTGAATTCGTTCATCATGATGTGGTAATCCCAGCTCCAATCCACATCACCAGTACTTCCGTCGTACCCCCAAACATTGCCGCATTCGCTGTTCAGCATCGGCTGATTTCCCTGCTTGTTTCCGCCGATAAAATTCCATTCCGAACCCGGAAAGGTTTTCGAAACACAATCATCCAGGTATTTTTTCCATTCGTAGCCAGGCAGATACGCATGCCAGGAATTCAGATCGGTCACCACGTGATCGTTGTTGCAGGCCGAATTGTCTTCAATGAGGCGGCTTTGGTCGAGGCTTTGTGCCTTTTGGTACATCCCGGCAACCCAGTCCTGGGTTTCGGGATAATAGGCACGTTTGCCGTCTTTTTTAGAAAAAAGACCCCAGGTTTCGTTGAACAGAATCCAGGAGAAAATGGCCGGGTGGTTGTAGTCGCGTTTGATCATTCCGCGCATGGCAAATTCCGATTCTTTCTGCATGTCGGCGTCGGGTTCGCCCCAAGAGTTGGGCACATCGGCCATGATGAGCAATCCAAGTTTGTCGGCCCAGTATAGTTTTCGGGGAACTTCCACCTTGATGTGAATCCGGTTTCCGTTCAGGCCGACCTTTTTCGACATCAGGATTTCGTTCCGCATAAATTCGTCGCTCGGGAAGGTATAAAAACCATCCGGATGGTAGGATTGATCGAGCGTCAGCTGAAGATAGACGGGCTTGTTGTTGAGCGCCACGTATGGGAAATCGGTTCCGGGAAGTTTGGTGACACTGATTTTCCGCATTCCGAAATAGGTGAAAACCTGATCCTGCATCTTGTTTTCGTCAAGCATTGAAACTTCGGTTTCATAGAGAAAAGGATCATCCAGGTTCCAAAGATGTGCTTCAGGAATGGCAATCTCGAAATTGATTTTTTGGTCTCCGGCCTTTATTTTTGTAATGAAAGCTGGCACGTTTCCGGTATTGAATTTCACGCTGATTTCGCTGTTTTTCCCGGCAGGCTGATTCAGTGAAAGCTCAAGCTTCACCTTGCCTTTATCGATATCCGGCGTGAAATGGATCAGGTCGAAAAAATTGCTCCCGCGGGCTTCGAGATAAACCGTTTGCCAGAAACCCTTGGCATCGCCGTAGCCTTGCTTCCCGAACAATTTGAACGGAAGGTTGGAGTCATCGACTTTGAAAACCAGGTTCTGCTCGCTTCCCCAGCTAATGTTTGAGGTCAGTTCGAATTCGAAAGGCGTGTATCCACCGCGGTTCGAACCAACCGGTTTACCTGCCAGCCAGCCGGTGGTGGTCCAGTCGCTGGCGCCAACCACCACAAAAATCCGTTTGTTTTTCCAGCTCTCTGGAGCCTTGATTTTGCGGGCATACCAGGCAATATCGGCCTCATTGGCAACTTCCGAAAGTTTGCTTCCCCAAGGGAAAGGAACCAAAATCCGTTTGTCGAACGAGGCTGGATTCTCAAACCATTTTTGATTTTCGCCTTGATTTTCCTTATCGAACCGGAAATTCCAGTATCCGTTCAGGTTGAGCCAGTCGGTCCGCTGAAAATCGGGACGGGGATGTTCGGGAAGCGGGATATTCTCCTTTGGAAGGGTCTGGCTGCCAGCCGAAAGGCCTAGCAAGCCAATAAATACGATTAAAGTAAATAGTTTTTTCATGGTTGGTTTTGGGTTGATTGGTTTTGGTTTTATTTCGTCCTTACTCTGACTTGATCAGTTTTGTCGTTGCTCTTTTTATTCCATTTTGCCACAAGCAGAGGTAATATACCCCGGGGGAAAGTTTCCGGCTGAAAGTCCAGCCATTTTCTCCGGAAAGGTCGGAAGCATTTTCCGGATGCAGTCTTTGAATCAGTGCCCCATTCTGATTGTAAAGGGTGAATTCTATCGGTGAACATTCAGCAACCTGATAATGGATCGTGAAGGCATTGCCAACCGGATTGGGGAAAATATTCAGCGAGTAATCAGTTCCTTCTTCTTTCAGAATTGGGACGGAAGTCGGGTAAAGGTATTCCATGTTCATCCAGTTGAAATTCCATCCGCCGGTAACCGCCAGCATGCGAAGGGTTTGTTTGCCTGCGGCAAGGTTAACAGTATCTGCAATGGTGGTCCATTTTTGCAATCCTCCGGTTGCGCTGACTGTGCCGGAACATAGGACCGTCCCGGTCGGTTTCAGGAGTTGGTATTTTCCGCCACCACTGGCACTGGCCACCCGGAATTCAACCCGGTAGGTTCCGGCCTGAATCACATTCACCGAGTAAACCATGTAGTCATTCGCATCAATACTGCTGACATTTAATCCGCCATTGGTGTCGGAGGTATTTTGGGTTGTCACGCCACTCATTCCTGAGAAATTTTCGGCTTCAATTTTTCCGGGCACCGAACTGACCTGATAGTAGCTGAAATTGATTGTTTTTTCGGAGGTAAGTCCTTTGTTGTTGTAGGCCAGCACAGTAGCCGTGTGCGATCCATAGCTCAGCGAATTCAGCTGCCATTGAAACTGACCGGTCGGCAATACCCCGGTAAAATGCGCATCGATATACAGTTCCGTTTTCGTAATTCCATTAGCATCGGTGGCATTACCTTTAATCAGTGCTACCTGATCGGAACCGATTTTCCCGTCATCAACCGGACTGCTGATGGTAACCACAGGCGGGTTAAAAACCGAGACAGGAACCTCGAAATCAACCGATGAACCGTCGCCCAGAACCGCATCGACACCCGCCAGCAAGGCTGTAAACGGCGAGTTCCAGTTGATGCACACCTCATTCGATGCATAACTGCCCATCACATCAATGTAGCATTTTGCCGGATTGCTGAACGGATATTTTTGTCCATCCTCTTTTCCGGGATTGGGTCCTCCGGAAATAAAGCCAGGAACAGGCTGAACAATTCCGTCGGAATAGGAAGGCCGGTGGTGAAAATTCATCGGCGTTTTGAATCCGTAGGATGACTCGAAAGAAAAGCCGGTAGCATTCTTACCAAGCAGATAATCGGCACATTCGCCAGCTCCTTTGATATATTTCTGATCTTTGGTAAGCAGGTAAGCATACAACATCCCTACTCCGTCGTTGGCTATTTCGCTGTTGCAACCCCATCCGTAGTTGAGGTTGGGGATTCTCGGTGCATTCGAACCTATTTGGGCCAGCCATTTATCAGACGTTGCGACAATTGAATTTTTGATGTTCGTCAGCACGGTAGCCGATAATCCGTTGGGTCGGGTTGCCAGCGAAAGCGATGCCAGCGGTTGCACGGAAGGCCAGCCCGGAGCGCTGTTGTAGGTCAGCGATGCGCTTCGCGACTCCAGGTAAGTTTTGTATTCGTCTTTTTGCGTGGTGATGTACAATTCGGCGGCCGCCCAGATAAATTCGTCGGTGACGTTGTTGTCGCCATATTCGCCGGTGGAAACATCGGCCGGGTTCTTGAAATAGATCGCCGGATGCGCTTTTGCCCAGGCCCAGGCAGCTTCGGCACGACGGATACAGTCGGCAGCATAGTCATTATCGCCGGAATTGTAGATTCTTCCGGCCATGGCCATCATGGCGGCAAAATCAAGCGCTGAGGCCGTCACTTTGCCAATCACAAACCGATCGGCCTTGTCAGCTTCAGGCATGATAAAACCCGAAAAAGCCAGAGTTGTCACTTTGAAGAATACTCCACCATCATCGTCCTGCATGGTTTTCAGCCAGTCGAGCTCAAATTTCACCTCATCGAGCAGATCGTTCAATCCGTTTCCCGACTCCGGAATATGAATGGTTCCGTCGGCAAAATAGGTATTGAAATTCTCGTAAAACGAAAGCAGTGTGGCCACCGAAATTCCGGCGTTAATCACATATTTGCCATAGTCGCCGGCATCGTACCAACCTCCGGGAGAAGAAATTTTCCCGCTCTTTCCGGTGGAAGCATGTAAAATGCACTGGGTATCGGGATGCCCCGCCGCACGTGCCCAAAGACCGGCGAAAGGATTTTTCAGTTCGTAAGAACATCGCTGGTAATAGAACGATTTCAGGGAAGCGTCGGCGGCTTTGCGCAAAATGGTGTTTGAAATCTCGAAAGGATAGGAATCGCCAAAACCCGGAATCCTGATTTGATAGGTTCCCGGTTTGGTCAGTTCTGAAAAATCGGCACGTTTGATGCTGTCGCCCGAATCTTTCCAGAACATTTTTGCCGACAAGTTTCCGTTGAATACCACCACGCTGTCGGGCAGACTAATCACTTCAAAGGTTGTGGCGGAAGGAAATACCACCAGCGCCACTTTGTTGGCTGAAGGATAATACCCAAGCTGGTTAATCCGGATGGCACCGGTTTGCGCGAAGCTTTCAGGCAGATTGGCAGCTGCAAGAAGGACAAGCAAAAGTTTGTACAAAGTTTTCATCAGATGAAGGGTTTAGTCACCGACAAAGGTCTAAAAAAATCGACATCGAATGAAATCTATTTCATCAAATTACTTCAATATTGTTTCTGATGTTTGAAATCGGTGTTCCGGTAATTGCTGTTTTTCTTCAGCGGAATTTTTAGGCCGTCGGTGGCTTCCATCCAGTTGTTCAGATCTTCCAGTTGTTTTTTGATGATTGGCTGAAGTTCAGGCTTTTCAATCAGGTTGTACATTTCGTTTGGATCGTTCTGAAGATCGTAGAACTCATTCCGATCCCAGATACCCTGGTAGCGAATGTATTTGTACCGGTCAGTGCGAACGCCAAACATGGTTGGGGTAAATGGAAATTCATATTCCCAATAGTATTCGTAAAAAATCCGGTCGCGCCAGTTCGATTCATCGCCTTTCAGGAGTTGGAGGATGGAATATCCTGGCATGTAATCGGGTTTTTTCAGGCCTGCCAGTTCCAGACAGGTGGGAGCAACATCCACATTCTGAACCATTTTCTCAATGACTTTTCCGCCTTTGAAAATTTCCGGACATCGAACCAGGAAAGGTACTTTTACCGATTCTTCATAGAAATGTCGTTTGTCGATCAATCCGTGCTCGCCCCAGCTGAAACCATTGTCGCCCATGTAAATGATCAAGGTCGATTCGTCTAAACCTTCCTGTTTCAGGTATTCCATCACCGAGCCAACGCTTTCGTCGACGCCCAGCAAGGTTTCGCAATAATCCTGAACCATGGTATTCATGTCGGAATTGCCGTTGTACATGTAATCGACTCCATGCCAGCTGATGCGCTGTGCAGCGACCCATTCGGGCCATTTCAGATCGCGGTAGGCTCCGGTTTTGGTTTGATCGAAAGTGGGCGGAAGCAGATAAACCTTGCCCTTGTATTTTCCCTTGTGTCGTTTGGCTGGCAAAAAGCTGGCATGAACCGCTTTGTGCGAAAGATACACGAAAAACGGTTTGGTCTTGTCGCGCTCTTTCAGCCATTTCAGGGTGTGCTCAGTCAGCAAATCGGTAATGTAGGTGGAGTCTTTGTATTCAATCCTTTGCCCGTCAATATTAAGGGTTGGATTGTAATATTCACCTTGTCCGCGAAAACTTTCCCAATGGGAGAATCCTGGACGGGGAGCATCGGTATCGTTCCCCATGTGCCATTTCCCGAAGAAAGCAGTCTGATAACCTGCTGCCTGTAAGTACTGCGGGAAATAAGTCAGATTTCCCGGATCGGGCGCCTGGTTATCGACGATGGTATGCGTATGCGAATACATTCCGGTCAATATAGATGCGCGGCTTGGCGAACACAGAGAAGTGGTCACAAAAGCATTTTTGAACCAGGCTCCCTCTTTGGCCAGCTTGTCCAAATTGGGAGTTTCGAGCCACGGAACTTTGCCGGTAAAGCCAAAAAAATCATATCGGTGATCATCGGTCAGGATGAAAATGATGTTTCGTGGTTTTACATTTTTGTCCCTGTCAAGCGGTTTGAAGACCGATTGAGATTTTTGGGAGAAAACATGCATTGTTGCTCCCAAAAACGATGCCGCTAGTAGGACACTCAGTTTGCCGGGCATACCCATATTCCTTTTATTTCAGTTGATTGAGATCTTTCAGTAAAACAGTTGTTTCGGTTGGAAATTCGGTTGGAAGTTTCTGATTTACCTTGCCGGTTGCAGCCCATTCTGATCCGCGCGAAAAGGTGACCTGGAAACCTACATCCTGGACCGAATCGCTGAAATCGGCTCCGGTATGACCAAGAACGCAATGATAAATCCGGCCTTTTCCGTAGGTAATGGTAAAAAGAACGGGTTCTTCTTTACCTGTTCCGCCCGTTTCTTTGGTCGAAAAGGCAGTGGCAAGAACATGAATATTTTGAGCCGGACCTCGCAGGTTTCCATAAAGCTCGTCGTTCTGATGCAGCCATTTTGCAGGCAGGCCTTTGGTGATTGGATGTTCCGAATCACGAACATTGATTACAAACGGGACTCGCTTGCCATGTGCCCCGCCTGAACCAGCTGAATTGTCGGTGACATATTTGCCGTCTTTCCAGTAATAGTATGGTCCCGATTTCTCATTCCGGTCACCCCAGCCACCCAGACCGGTCATCAGATTGTATTCCTTCCAGTTCGGGAATGCATTGTCGGCTTCGTGAATAATAACCACTCCACCGCCTGCTTTTACAAATGCTTCAAAAGCAGTTTTTGTCTTTTCAGGCCAATCAACGTCATTCTGATTCAGTATAACGACCTGGTATTTTGAAAAATCCGGAGCAAAATTTTTCATCGCATCCCCCGATTCAGGAATTAAAACTTCATCGGTACTGAAAACGGCATTGTGATTCAGTATGGCTTTCAAATAAGACGAAGTGACCTGCCAGTTGTGATATTTATCAGTATGGCCTGTGACTAACATTACTTTGATTGGTTTGGCCCACGCCGATACAACCGAGACGAAAATAAAAAGGAGAAAAAGTTTGATTTTCATGATTTTATAGATTTTACTAAGTGTTTCTTTTAAAGTCTGAAAATTGAAATTTCAGATCTGTTCATTTAGTTTTTCAGTAATTCTACCAATACCACGTCGTTTTCCCGAATTGGCAACTGATAACTGTATGTTTTATCGCTTCCAACAATGACCAACTCGGTTTTAAATGGGGCTCCGGAATTTGCATCCTGAATGGTTTGCACCTGCTTTTTTGTCAATTGTGACGGCGATCCTAACTTCATATAAGTGGCATAAGCATCGTTACTTTGATAACCAACTTTGGTGATTTTTAAAAGGTACTTTCCTTCAGGAACATTCGTTAGTTTAAGCTTTGCAGAACCTTTGTCTTTCGAAGGAAGATCGCGGCGATAATACACCTGATTGTTTACACTGTCGGTAGGTTTGGTCAGGGTGAAATCCCAGAACAAAGTTTGAATATCACCTTTTTCATTTTTGCAGATCCATGAAGCCGGATCAGCGTTTTTCACTTCGGAATTTCCTAATTTATTCAAGAATTGGTAACTGTAATACGCTGGTTTTTTGATCGATTGATAATTGAGCAGTCCAAAACCACCGTGAAACGGCGTGTCGCGCGGTCCGTTTTCTTCAAAGATATCGGTAAAAACCCAGTATGACATCGAAGTTGCAATGTTTTCGGTTCCTTTGATTTTGTCGAGAATGAATGCTGCCGAATGGTAGCTATCGTGAATCGGATCGGTTGGCGTGTATGAAGAACTCCATTCGGTATAGTGCAGTTCAAGATTTGGCTTGGCCGAAGCAAGAATTTTGTTTTTCGAAGCGGTAACATTTTTAGTAATCGCCTTTGGATCCTGATCGAGCAAAGTCCCGGCATTTCCCGAAGCATCGAAATAGCCCTGTGTAACCGCATAATCGTGGGTGGCGATGAAATCGAGCGGCACATTGGTTTTGACGCAATGATCAATTGTCTCCGGAATCCACCCATTTCCTGCTGTTGCCGGACCTCCAACTTTATATTCAGGATTGACTGCCTTGATGGCCTTCACGGTGTAATCGTAAAATTTGAAATATTCACCCTGCGTTGAAGCAAAAAAGAAACTCAGGTTTGGTTCGTTCCAGACTTCAAAATACCAGGTTTTGACTTCATTGGCGCCGTATCGTTCGGTAAAATGTTCGGTCATGGCTTTCATGAAGTTGTACCATTTGTCGTACGATTTCGGCGGGGTGACATTTCCTTTCCACCAGAAAACGGTTTTATCGCCACTGGCCAGCGCTTTCGGCATAAAAGACAGTTCCACAAAAGGTTTCATGCCGATACTCAGCAGAAAATCGTACAACTGATCGATGTACTGCCAGTTGTAGATTGGGTTTCCCTGTTTGTCTTCAAAATAAACACCCATGTCGTCGTGCATCAGGCCGTGCATGCGGATGTATTTGAACCCAAGTTCATTTTTGACCTGCCGAAGCTGTTCCTGCCAGTCGGCCCGCAGTCCTTCGTTGGCACGTCCGGCACCCACACATTCCTGCCAAACTTTTTTGGTTGAACCTTTTACCTGACTGATATCGGCTTCAATGGTCCGCACGGCTGGCAGAGGTTCTGCTGATTTTTTTGATTTTTTCTGAGCATTGCAGTATGTTTCAATCGCGGAAAAAGCAAGGAACAGAAGGATAATTTTCAAAAAGTTTTTCATAATTTTATGTAAATAATTGGCAATACTATCTTCAATTTTTAGTCTTACTTAAGGTTAATTCTGAGATTGCTGGAGATGCTTTTTCAATTTCATCGGCCCCATTAATCCTGAAGGTTTCAAAGGCATATCCTTGTTCAGAATTTCGGTAATTGGCGAAGTGGTAAACAGATTTTTCACCTGACCAAACTGAATCAGGTCACCGATAAACCGGTTACGGCAAACATCGGCTACTGTTACTTCCAACGTATTTTCAGCTTTCAGCAAACCTGAAACAGCCAATTCAGTATCAGGTTTCCAGGCATAAGCCAGCAACGTTCCGTTTAATCGGACTTCAGCCGTTGCGTCCAGCTTGCCGAGGTTCAAGACTAAAGAATCACTTTCAGTAACAAAACCTTCCGGAGCTGAAAAGGTTAGGATGTATTTGGCTTTTCCTGCGAAGTATTTGATGGCCGGATCGTCGAATTCAGTCAGCGATTTTAATTTAGTGATATCAACAGATGAGATCACTTCATTCGAAATCGGGAAGAATTCAATTTTTCCTTTAAAGTTTGTGATTTCAACTTGCTTATCCTGAACCAGGTTCTGTTTCAGGATTTGGCTGGTATTGGTTGTGAATGAATACTCTCCGCTTTGATTGCTTGTGAAAATGAATTTTCCATTTTTGAATGTTGCATTTGGAATTTCCTGCGTATTGTTTGCTGCATTATTTGGAAATATCTGTTTTCCGGAGAGCGAAACTGCCTGTATAAACTGGGTTGGCTTTTCATTTCTGAAGACGATCATTTTCGATTCGTATGCTTTGAATGAAAGCGGTATCCTGGTCTGACTCTGATCCATCGTGAAAATTGCAGGTTTTGAAACAGATCCATTCTCAGGATTCCAGATTTCAGGAGTTTTGCCGGAAACACGGAATATCAATTCACGATTTATCGGTTTATCTTGTTGATTAAAAATGAAATAAACATCGGTTTCGCCCAATTTTTTATGGATGAACATGATTTCTTTTGGATCGTTGTTATTGGTAGCCAAATCAGGCAAAACACCATGTTGTTTTAAAACTTCACCAATCGGTTTCACGGAGATCACTTTTCCTTTTCCGTATTGATTTTCCGAAGTTTTCCCCCAAAGTGCATCGGCAAGTTTGCTGAATTCCGGAGAATTGTTTTTGATTTCAGAAACTGAAAGCATTTCCAGCGGTTTTGGACCGTAAACCACTGCGCCGTCATTCACCAGCCGTGCAATTTCCTTTAAGGTAGCGAATTCCATGGTCGTACTTCTAGGTAATGTCAGAATCGGGAAACTTTGTTTGCCACCAAACGAGATTTTGCCATCAACGACTTTTGCTTGCTGAAGCATTTCGAAATTACTGGCATTGGCCTGAGTTCCATAAGGGAGTTCGTTTACAATACTTTTGCTGAAATACTGTGGAAGTTGATCGCCTGCATAAAAGATCACATCGACAACGGGTTCACCTTTTTGTAGAACGTACTGAACGCGCGCCTGATAATCCATCCATCCACGAGCAAATTCCCACCATGGATTGTTTCTGTTAAAATGTGCAGCAAATTTCATTAAAGTTGCTCCCGGTTTCAGGTCTTTAGCCTGAAGCACATAGCTGTGCAGGATGATTTGATTGATTCCCTGGCAGAAGGCGGCATCGCCGAATGGCTTCAAATCGGCTGGCGACTCGCTGTAATGAGCATATCCGGTGTAGGCTTCAGAACCAATAATTTGCTTGTTGCAGGCCAATGCAGCATAGGTCGGAAAACCCGGAGTCGGTCGGTCGGCGGGCTGATATTCCGGAAATTGGTTTTTATTCGGGTTGGCCCAAAACTCGGTCATCGCCATGTCGGGGTACTTGTTCGACCGGAGAATATCCAGAGCAGGATAATCACCATTGTTTCCATAAATAATTTCGGCATGCATTTCAAGCTTGTTTTGGTGACATAAATCCTTGAAATGACTGAAATATTTCACATCGATCAAATCAGAAACAGTTTTGCTGAAATCGTGTAAAAAGGCTTCCGACATTTTTGTATTTTCAACCACTTCTCCACATAAAACCGGAATCCAGGAGGTGATTTCATATCCGCGACGGGCCTTGAATTCCTGTGGAAATTTCTGCGTCCAGTTCTGGTAATTACACTCCCAGCTATCGATCAGCAGAAATTTGAAGGTATTGCCTGTATATTTTCCTGAAGCCTGAATGAGTTTTCCGGCGAAGCTGTTGAAATGGAAATCCAATGCTTCACTATCCATTTTATCCACTTCCAGACCGGTTCCTTCGGGCGTTGCCGGACCGTTTTTCTTGCCAGTGGTGGTATAGCCAAAACGGATCACCCGCCAGTTTCCTTTTGGCGCTTTCCACTTCAGAATTCCTTCGGGTGAAACCGAACTGCTTAGATCAATGATCGAATTTTCAGGAATTCCCTTCAGGCTATTTGTTGCTGTTAAATCATATTTACTTTCGGAAGTGCCTTTTACCGAACCTATTTTTTCGAGGAATCCGCTGATCTTGGGCAACCAGGCAGGTTCTTCCGCAGCTTTCAGCAATTCCAGTTCCGAAACGGAATATTCTGCCCAACTTGAATCGCAGTCGAGCTTATAGTATTTCGATTTTGTTTCAGGAAAGGAAAAAGAGAGCAACTCATTGACACCAATCACTTTAATCTCCTTGATTTTTTGGTAATTTACTCCGTCGATTGAAGATGACAGTGTGAACTTGCTTGTTATTTTGGTCATATCGGCCCAATCGAATACCATTCGGGGAAAAATAACCAGTTTATCGGCTGAAAATTCTTTGGGAAAAGAAACTGTAATCGCTTCTCCGGATTTGATTTTCAATTCGCTTAGCGGATTTCCATCGTTTAAAATCGTTCCTGTATCAGTTTTATCCAGTGTTACCTGAGGTTTTGATTCCTGGTAAGAATTTGGTTTCCCGTTGACCGGGAAAGCTACCACCGCAGCATCGCGGTAAAAATCGTGTAAAGCCTGAGGTTTTTCAAGTTGAATACGAATGTCTTTACCACCTTCAATCGTGGTTTTAGTCCAAACGTATTGTTTCATCGACTGATCCGGGGTAATCCAGGGACCGCCACTCGTGCTCCAGCCATCGCAATTGTGAACGCCAATGGTAATTCCCAGGCGGTTAGCTTCCTGTAAAGCCCATTTGTACATACCGAACCATTCTACGGTATAAAATTTTACCGGAGGTTTTACGATTTCCATGGGAGCCCAGCTTCCGACATTCAGGATAGTTGCCTCTGAAATGCCTTGCTGTTTCATCGACTCCAGATCTTTGGTAATCCCGTCTTTTGTGATGTTTCCATTGATCCAGTGCCACCAGGTGTTTACTTTTACTGAATTTGGAGGCGTTCTGAAATCTTTCGCATTGATGCTGTTTTGTCCCACAGAAATGCTTGTTTGAAAGCAAAAAACAAGGATCAACGCGAAACTATAAATCGTTTTCATAGGTGTTAGGTTGATTTTGAGAAAGTTATACATCGAACTTCATTCCTCCGGAAGCTTATTTGGCTGCATAGTCAAACCAGTCGAATTCGGCCAAAGTCTTGCTTGCTTTTCCATTTCCTGAAGCAAAAAGACCCAGAAAAGCACCGGTAAATCCGCCTGCAGTTTCGGTGCTGATCAGGTTGGTGTTGACTTCCCCCAATGTGCTGAAAGTCTTACCATCCAGACTGTACGAAAACGAATAGAATTCCGGAGAACTTTCGATTCTCAGGTAAACAGATTTTGCATTTACCGAAACTTCTTTTTCGATGTGCCTGATTTCTCCCAGTCGATATCTTAAAACCACTTTGCCTTTCGTTTTTACCAGATCAAAGTGGTAGCGTTCATTCATTAGAGCGGTAAAGCCTGCTTCCTCATTGGTTTTTGATGGGGAAAAGTTGAGAAGGGTGGTGGCCTGAAAACTGATTTGATCCTGCCGTCGACCTAAAAATGTAGGTGAATCAGCATCGTTGATGGATACGGCTGATCCTTTCAGAATCAGTTTGCTCTTTTGGGCATCGAAGACGTAGTTTTCTCTGGCGGGATTTCTCAGGTAATTCCAGTCAAACGAAGGTTTTGATGAACTGAAATCCTCCCGGACCGGCTTCGATGCATAAGGCTTTAATGGTAAAGTTTTACATTTCATATCCACTGAAACCGTGCCGCTTCCATTGACAGATGGCCATCCATTTTCGGGCCAGCTTACCGGTGCCAGATAGGTTTCGCGGCCAGTGAGATGATGTTGTCCATTCTGTGGTCGGAATGCCAGGAAAACAAGCCACCAGCTTCCGTCGTGAGCCTGAAGCAGGTCGGCATGACCACTGCCCTGAATCGGACTGTTTTGTGTTGGCTGGTTAATTTGGGTCAGAATTGGGTTGAAGGGACAAGCGTCATATGGTCCATAAATAAATTTGCTGCGGGCAATGGTTACTTTATGGCCATATTCAGTTCCTCCTTCAGCAATCAACAGGTAGTAGTAGCCATCTTTCTGATAAAGATGCGGTGATTCAGGATAACGACCGCCAGTTCCATTCCAGATACAAATTGGCTCAGATGTCAGTTTGCCGGTTTTAATGTCAATTTCAGAAAGGTGAATTCCGTCCCGGTAACTGCCATCACTATGAATCCCGGTATTGCTGAGGAAATACGATTTGCCGTTTTCGTCCCAAAAAAGTGTTGGATCGATTCCGCCGCCCTGTTTCACCCAGATTGGTTCGCTCCATTCTCCGGCAGGATCGGTGGCTGAAACATAGAAATTTCCTCCGCCCGAAACATTGGTGGTCACCATGTAGAACCTGCCATCATGATAACGGATAGTTGGCGCATAAATTCCTGCTGAAGCCCAGCATTTTTGCAGCGGAAGCTGTGAATCGCGCGTCAGGCAATAGCCAATCTGTTCCCAGTTGACCAGGTCACGGCTGTGAAAAATCGGAACTCCGGGAAAATATTCGAATGAAGAATTCACCAGATAATAGTCATCGTTTACCCTGCAAACACTGGGGTCAGGATAAAAACCGGGAATGACGGGGTTCTTAAAACCGGTTTGTGCGGAACTGCTCAATGCTGTAAAAATAATAAGCAACAGGAAGTTGAAGAAACGGATTCTCCTGATGGACAGGTTTGGAAGTTTCGTTTTCATAAGTCGGTAATATTTTGATTGTAAATTGGTTCAGGTTAATTTCACCATTCCGTTAACCTGCAATTGCTGAAACATCTGTCCTGCAATTTCCGGCCAAAATCGAAAGGTTGAAACTACAAATAAATTGGAAACAGAAGGAACGCTTTTCCCCTTTTCATCCACCCAAATGGAAATGCAAAACCTGAACCGGTTTTTCGCCGGGTTCAGGTTCAACTTCCATTTTGCAATAGGATGGTTTTCTGAAATCTTCCTATTTCTTAAATTCAACTTTTAAAGTGACCACCTGCCACTCCGGAAGTTTAGCCGGTTTTTTAATGACCAGCGCTTCGCCTTCCTGTTTCCAGCTGAGTTTTTCGTCGCTTCCAAGTATTTTTACGGAGGCTACTTTTTTACTGTTCAGTTTAGAATTCTGACCAAGTGATGCAATGCTGATGTCAGCAGTCGGGTTTTTCATACAGAAGGCATACAAGGTTTCGCCTTTGGTGGTAAAACGGATGTCGGTCGACTCATATGGACGAACATCTTTTACACCTCCAAACTGTCCTTTTTCCTGCTTTTTCATCGACGGTCCTTCACCATAAATTTTCCACGGGCGGGTTCCGTAAATACCTTCTCCGTTTGCTGGTGTCCATTTGGCGATCACGTCCAGAATATTCAGCACATCCGGTTCCAGATCACCTTCCGGAGTCTGAACCACATTCAGGAGCAGGTTCCCGTTTTTGCTGACGATATCCACCAGCATTTGGATGACTTCTGTTCCGGTCATGTATTTCTGTCCGGTCCGGTAATACCAGTCGCCTATCGAGGTGTCGGTCTGCCAGGGGAACGGACTGATCGAATCCAATGCGCCGCGTTCCACATCCTGCACCCACATTCCTTTCGACGGTTGCTTGCAATTGTACACCGCTTCGAGTTTGCCCCCGTTTTTAGCCATATCGGAATTGTACAGGTGCGAAATCATGGTGCGTCCAACATCGCCGAAAGGCATTGAACTATCAGAGTATAACAAATCAGGATGATACATATCGATCAGTTCGGTGATCATTGAAAGCCATTCCTTCTGGTTTTCAGGGTCTTTAGTTAGCCAGCCGGTATCGTCGGCCGCTGCTTTTTTGTGGTACAAATCAGCATATTGCTCGTCGTTTCCGTCATATGGAACTCCGGCCATTGGTCCGGTTTTGTCGGCGCCACGGGCAGCCTGAAACCAGGTATAGCTGGCACCCAAATGCTCAGAAACGCCAAAACGCATTCCTTCTTTTTTGGCGGCTTTCTGCCAGAGACCAACCACATCCTTTTTCGGTCCCATTTTAGCAGCATTCCAGCGGTGAAGTTTTGAATTCCACAGGAAGAAATTGTCGTGGTGCGTTCCCATGCTCACAAAATATTTCGCTCCCACTTTTTTGTACAAAGCCATCAACTTCTCCGGATCCCAGCGTTCGGCTTTCCAGAGCGGAATGATGTCCTTGTATCCGAATTTGGATGGATGGCCGTAATGAGCCACATGGTAAGTGTAATCTTCGTCGGGCTTGTCGCTGAAAGCATTTTTGCTCCAGTCCCAGCCTTGATTCTGGTACATTTTCTTGGCGTACCAGTCGCCCTGACGCGGAACAGCCTGTGGTCCCCAATGCGCCCAGATTCCAAATTTGGCATCGCGGAACCATTCGGGATACTGATACTGTTTGAACGACTCGTCGGTCGGCTTGAAAGGACCGGCTTCACTGGACTTTGGCTGTGCCGAAACGGAAAGGATAAATGCTGAACTCAGCAAAAACAATCCGATTTTTTGAAAGATGTTGATTTTCATAGAATTGATTTTTAATTTGTTTAGATATGGATTTATTGATATACAAACTGGACAGTTGCATTACTCGCATCTTCCATGGTGGTTATTCTGATCCACTGTGCCGAGTAGGCATCGGGAAAGCTATGAAATGTATAACCCTTTGATGGAACTGTAATCGTTTGATAAGTTACCCATTGATTGTTTCCAAGCAGATCGACTTCCATTTTAAAATGAACGGGGTGATCAGATTGATGAGAGAAATGCACGACTTTTTTGTCGAATCCGTTCATTAAATATGGATCTGAAATTTGGTTGGTTTTTAGGTTTTCTTCGCGCCATACAGCGCCCCAACCAGAAGGTTTTCCCCATTTCCAAAGTTCGTCGATGGTGGTAAATTGTAAATTTGATTGTGGCTGGCCAACAAAATTGTCGGTTTGATCGCCTGCCAGCACCAGCAATCCCCGCCAGGTAATATAATCAGGAATCACACGCAGATGATTGCAAATGGGTTTAATGGGCAGCATGTTGCCGCCATACACCATCACCGGCAATTCATACATTATCCCAAACAAATCCATCATATAGCGTTCGGTCTGGGCTTCGCGGATACGCATCCATTCGGTATTCCAGGCATGTTCCCATGCCTGACTTCCCTTCGGTAAGCGGTAGGTACGCCATTTGCCCGATTCGGGGCTAAAGAACATGAGTTTTGCCGAAGCCCGATCCCATCCGGTTGCCCAAATACCATCACCATAAATGGGTTTGTTCCCAAACTGATAACTTTGTTTTCCGTTGATCTCTATATAAGCGGTACTATCCAGTACGGTCCAGGTTTTACCATCCCATTCAGCCAGCCGGCCTCCATGCACCTTGCCGGTGTAATCGCCTTCCTGATAGGCATTGTTCCCGACAATAACCCGGCCGTTTCCGGTATAGCCTCCTTTAAAATGGGTATAAATGCCTTTGTTATACAATTCCTTAACCGATTGATGGTAGAGTGTTTCAACCACATCGCAAACCAGTTTTGTTTTCAGGGAATAAACATTGGCTTCGAAAAGCAAGCCTTCCATGGTGAGGAAATAGACAAGGCTATCGGGGTGAAAAAGATGACGCATGGTGGCTGTTAAGCGATGCCCCTGAATTTCCTGAAAGGTACGAACATTACCTTTGGTATCGATGATATGCGGGCCAATTATGGCTTGATTGGAAGGATCATGCACCATCCGGTTGGCATACGTTCCGGTAACACTTTCGGGCCGACGGATCATGGTCATGTCGTCGTTAATCTCATACAAACCGGCTCCCCCGCCGTAACTATGGGCAACATAACTCACCATCCAGAGTTTATTGGCCCAAACCATTAAAGCACCAATTCCTGTTTCACTTCGTCCTTCGTGTACACCAACCACGCTCAAAGCCGGAAAAACTCCGTTCACCTGAATAGGTGCTGCCGGTAGTTTGTTGTTTTGTATAGGCTGTGCGAATGTATTAAATATCAGTAAATTAAGCAGTGTAATTAGCATCAATTTTTTCATGTTCGAATTTTATTTGATCTTCGTTAATATTCGTTTCGGATGGTAGCATAAACACCATACGAAGCATTGGTAACCCGGTAAAATGGGACAAGTTTATAGTTTGTTCCATTATTGTTCAGGGTAAACGAAAATTCGTTTGGACTTTTAGTGATTGATTGAAGTATTTCATCCTGAGTTCCTTTCAGAATAAGCTCTTTATTGGTTTCAAAAGCAAGCATAACCGGACCACAAAACAGCGCTACCACATTCGCCTTGTCGGGCATGCTTTTCAGGTAAAAACTATACCCGAAAACCAATTCAACCTGATCCTGATCTTCCCAGATTCGGTCGATACTTACAAATGAAGCCGGTTTGACTTTAGTTCTAATCGGCAATCCGTTAACCAGAATTTTTGTTTGCCAGTTGGCCCAGGAGGGGATGAACAGCTTCAAGGCAAATTTGATTGGTTTCCCGGCTGAGATACTGATTCTTGTTTTTGGTTCTTCAGGGAAATTGGTTATTTGTTTGAGCTTAATCCCTTTATCTGCCCAATTTAATTCTGATGGTATGAACAGATTGACCCACAGGCTATGCTGATCGTGAAAATAGATGTTCGAATTCAGGTGGGCAAAAGCCTCAATACCAGAACCGTTGCAGCATTTGTATTCATTATCTTTCAGAAAGTTTTTTGTTCGTGGTGAACCCAATGGAAGGTGATAAACTACTTTCCCATTGTCGCTGTTTTGAATTGGGAGAACCGCGTTGTAAAAGGTATTCATATACGTATCGGCATATTCAGGAGCAGCTGTCCAGCAAAAAAGATTCGATGTCAGTTTTTGAGTATTATGGGTTACGCATGACTCTGCAATTTCACCGGTAAGCGTGGCGCTTAAATGATCTGGATGTCCCCAGTGTTCTGCAATTCGCGAGGTGGGCGTGGTGGCTATCGGGCGCGGACCGCTGCTCGAACCATTTACATAAGCATGGTGATGAATAAGCATGTCCCAAAAATTTTCAGTTGCCAGCCTGAATTTAATTTCACCCGTATTTTCGAACCGGCGGGCATAACCGTTCACCAAAACGATATGGGTATTCGAATGCAATCCCGATAGTATGTCTAGCCCATTTGCAAGCGGCTGATAAAACCATTTTCGGTCGAAAACTTCAGCCAGTTGCAGGTGTCTCGGATCTTTGGAAACCTCATACAGGTTATGTAATACTTCATTCATTCCACCGGCTTCATTGGCCGGATTTGCTTCGACGGAATAAAGAATTTTCTCAATTTCAACTTCCTGAAGTTTCGTCATGCGGGCTTCTACATAATCAGTCATATTTAGCAAAATCTGATATGCTTTTTTGTTGCCGGTAAGGGTGTAAACATCGAGTAAGCCCTGCATTATTTTGTGGAAAGTATAGTAAGGGGCCCAAACTCCACCATAATTTTTCTCCAGCGAATCAAATTCCGATTCTTTAAACGCGCTCAAATACTTACCTCCCATTTTTTCCTGGCACAAGGCCAGTTCATCGATCATATAACTGATGTTTTTGCTCAGCAAAGTATCTCCTTCCTTCGTAATAAGCATGGCACAAGCTGACAAGTAATGCCCAACAAAATGGCCACGCAGACCGCAGCCCGGACTTTCCCATCCTTCCAACGGTTTTGCTGAAGATGGCAGTCCGGCAGTCAGCCTAAAGTTATGCAGCAAGCGCTCAGGATCAAGCAGATGCATGTACTTCGTATTCAGTGCCTCACGGTGTTTTATCCATGAATTATTCAAGACAACCTCAGAAAGAGAAAAAGGAATAGCTTTTATCTTTCCTGAAATAGCTATCGAATCTGAAATTTCCTGATTTTTAGGATTATGCGCGAAGACTTGGAGTGAATTTAATATTCCCAGTACACTCAGCAAGCAAATAATCAGTTTTATTCGTTTCATGAATTAATTCTTTTATCGTATT
>JANXYV010000112.1 GCA_025355875.1 Prolixibacteraceae bacterium
CATGTATAAGTCACAAGGTAAAAAAGGTTTGTTCGATGAACATTTTTCCACCACTCATCTTTCCACGATGGGAAATCCATTAGAGTCGGTTAGTAAAGTAATAGATTTTGAGCTATTTAGAGAAATCCTTGAAGCCAGGCTTCTGAATACGTCAAAGAAGTCCAATGCAGGAGCCAAACCTTTTGATGTAGTGATGATGTTCAAGATTTTGATACTTCAGTGTTATTACAACCTTGGGGATAAACAAGTTGAATATCAAATTGTTGACAGAACAAGCTTTAAGAAATTCTTAGCTGCTGCATCTCAAAGTTTGGGGTCATTAATGCCTGATGCCAGCATGAAAATGCATAAACTGGAGCATTATGCCGATGCAAAAGCCGACTTCCGTCTTTGGAAAAGGTGTGTACCATAGTTTCGACTACCTGTTTTATTACTATGATCTGCAGGCCAACGCCATTAACAGGATTAACAGGTTCCTGTCAGCAAAATAAAAATTGATTGCCATTATCAGATACTATTATATACTAATGATTTAGATTAAACAACGTAACAAACTATTATTAATACACCTGAGGAAACATAATATGAAAACTATTAAAGTACTTACACTATTGCTTGGTGCAATTGCACTTTCAATTGCCGGATGCGAGAAAAATAATCAGGATGAACAGAGTGTTGCCCCTTTTAACAATGGGAGCGCAGTAAGAAATGAGATTGTGGTTATAAGCGATCTGCACATGGGAGCAAATCTGGATTATTCAGAAATTAATCATAATCTAAAACCTCTTGAGGATTTCCTTGCAAGCTTAAAGTCTTCGCCGAATGTAAAAGAGCTTGTCATCGCAGGTGATCTTGTTGATGAATGGTTTGTTCCTGCCGATGTGAACACATATGATGGAAAAGACCAGGCTGATTTCGTGAAGCGTGTTGCATCAACCAACCAGGGAGTTGTTGACGCATTCAACAATATCATTAAAGAGGGAAAGATAAAGGTAACTTATGTTCCCGGGAACCACGACCTGACCATTACTCCGGAGAATATCAACCTTATTTTACCCGGAATCAACCAGGCCCGTGACCAGCAATTGGGGTTGGGAACATATACCCCGTCTGATTTTCCTGCATTAGCTATTGAACACAGCCATCGCTATAACTATTTTTGTGCTCCCGACATGCTTTCCAATCAAACTGAAGCGCCAGGCACTATTCTGCCTGCGGGTTATTTTTTTACAAGAATCGGGGCCCTTCATGTTAAACAAAAATGTACTCAAAACCTTGATGTACTTCCGGCTGTCACTCCCAATTTACAGGGTGATGCAAGTCAAAAGTTAATGTACGCTTACTGGCAGATCTGGAAGTGGGCCATGGGATATTTACCAATCAATAATCACTTCTCCGAAAACATTATTATTACCGGCGTCAATGGTTTTAACGGTGTTTATTCAGTAAACGATTTGATCCCGTATCAGAGCACCACTGACGGACCAATAAGTGTTAAACTGTTCAATGGTGCCCAGGATAACTGGGAAGCCAGACAGACAAAAAACAATGTTGCAGTTCATATACCTGTAGATCATGCCATTGCCAATTCAAGCAATGCTGATGAGACAGATAACCTGGCAATCAAGGAATACTTTCAGAACCCTAATTCAGACAAAAGGATAGTTGTTTTCGGACATAATCACCGTGCCACCATAATTCCTTCGTATAATTTCAAAGGACAAAAATCTATCTATGCCAACTCTGGCACCTGGATCGACAGTAACCCCGGGGGAGCAACGCCTACCTTTGTTATTATAACTCCACAGAATGATGATTCAGGTTCAGAAACAAAAGTTGAGGTTTACAACTTTGAAAAAGAAGTATATACTCAGATGGCTATGAACACTGTCAGACTATAAAATTTAGAAATAATTATTTCTGAGATTTATTCGGATTTAAGTGCTTTCTGAATAGCTTGTTCAGCAAGCAGCTCCATGATTTTATATCCTGCCAGGTTCGGATGGACTCCGTCAGCTGATAGCTCTGATTGTAAACCATGTTTTTCATCCGACATGCTTGTAAAATAATCGAGATAAACACATTTATGGTATTCAGAGAATTTTGGTTTGATTTCTCAAATGCAGAGAGCATCAGTTTCTGTTCCCCCGAACATTGCTGAAGGATATGGACGGCAATCCACAGGGAGCTATACCCATTTTCTTTCGATTGCCAGAGGATCTTTATATGAATTGGAAAAACAAATTGAATTGTGTATTAGCTAAAATATGTTCAGAGTATTGAATCAGAAAAGCTTCTTGTCGATATTTCAGAAATTAGCAAGATGTTGACATCTCTGATCTCAAAACTAAAATGAGTAATATTGCCTGATGCCTGTTGCCTAATGCCTAATGCCTAATGCCTTAACACTTATACTATGACCGAATTAAGAACAATCCTGATAGCCGAAGACAACCTAAATGATGTCGAACTAACGCTTGCAGCCCTGGAGGAACAAAAACTTGCCAACCGGGTTATTGTCGTTAATGATGGTGTGGGGGTTCTTGAATACCTGCGCTGCGAAGGGAAATTTGCACAGCGTCAAAAAGGAAATCCGGCTGTTATTTTGCTGGATATTAAAATGCCCCGCCTGGATGGTATTGAAGTCCTGCAAATTATCCGCAACGACTCGGCTCTGAAAACGATTCCCGTGGTGATGCTCACTTCTTCGCGTGAAGAACCCGACCTGAAAAAGTGTTATGAACTTGGCACAAATGCCTACGTGGTTAAACCAGTCGATTTCAAAGAATTTATGGATGCAATCAAACATTTGGGCATATTTTGGGCTCTGATCAACGAAATACCCACTGAAGGAGAAATGTAGATTTCAAAAAAAATCCCTGCCATGGAAGCTAAAATTTATTCCGGTACGAAGTTAAACATTCTCTCTCTTGAAGATTCGGTTGAAGACTTCGATCTCATTTGCATGCAGATGAATAATGCCGGATGTATTTTGAATATTTCGCGTGTTGAAAAGGAATCGGAATTTTCGGCTTCGCTTTGCAACAATCAGTACGACATTATTTTGTCGGATTTCAACCTGCCCGGATTCGATGCATTCGGAGCACTCCGTATTCGTGATGAGTTGTGTCCCGAGGTCCCGTTTATTTGTGTCTCCGGATCGATCGGCGAAGAGCTGGCCATTGAACTTTTGAAATTAGGCGCATCCGATTATGTACTAAAAGACCGGCCCGCAAGGTTGCCTTTCGCCGTTAACCGGGCGCTTGATGAAGCGAAGAAAAAAGCAGCCATCCGGCAGGCAGAGGAGACCTTGAATGAAATAAATCTGTTTAATGAGCAGATCATCAAAGGCGCCCATGAAGGAATCATTGTTTACGACCGGAATATGAAATATCTGGCATGGAATCCTTTTATGGAGAATTTAACCGGATGTGCTGCTTCTGAAGTCTTGGGCAGGTACCCTATGGATTTATTCCCATTTCTGAACGATGCCGGCGTTATTGATACCATCGAAAAGGCCATTCATGGAGAAGCTACGGGTGTTATTGATTTTCCTTTCAGTATCCCTTCTACCGGAAAATCAGGTTGGACTTCCGATGCAACCTCGTCGTTGAGGAATGCCAATGGCGAAATAATAGGGGTTATTACTACTGTGCGCGACATTACCGAGAAAAAACTGGCAGAGCAGGAAATCATCCTGGCCAAAGAACGGACCGAAAAAAGCGAGCAAGATCTTCAGTTAACAAACAAAGAATTACTTGAAAAAAATATCCTGATCCAGACCATTCTCGATAATTTACCAATTGGACTGGCTTTAAATAAGTTTGACGGAGGAAGCGCAACCTACATGAATAAAAAGTTTCAGGAAATTTACGGCTGGCCTTACGAATCTATTCATGACATTGAAGACTTCTACAAAAAGATATATCCCGATGAAGCTTATCGGAATTCCATTGTCAATAGGGTTCTTGCTGATATTGAATCGGGAGATCCCGACCGCCTGCATTGGGAAGGCATCACGATCACCCGGCAGGATGGTTCCAAAGGCGTGATTAATGCGGTCAATATTCCGATAACCGAGCAAAATACGATGATATCGACGGTTATGGATCTTACGGACCTTCACCGGATCAACCAGGATTTGCTGAAAGCCAAAGAACATGCCGAAGAAAGCGACCGCTTGAAAACTGCTTTCCTGACCAATATCAGCCACGAAATCCGAACTCCGATGAATGGAATCCTTGGATTTGCCGAACTCTTGAAAACTCCGGAACTTGAACCTGAAGAGGTGGAAAGCTATCTTCAGGTCATCGAGCTAAGCGGGAACCGAATGCTTGACATTATCAATGATATTGTCGATATTTCAAAGATCGAGGCCGGACAAATGAATCTTCATATTGAGCGGACCAATGTAAGCCAATTGCTGCGCGATCTATACCTGTTTTTCAAACCCGAAGCTGAAAAGAAAAAACTCAGCTTTTCCTATAAAACTGCAATTCCTTCAGAAGAATTGATCCTTCGGACTGATCATACCAAACTTGCGCAGATTTTATCGAACCTGATCAAGAATGCGTTAAAATTCACCCAAACTGGTTCAGTAGAATTTGGATATGGTTCGACATGCTCACCAATCGGTTCGACAAGCTCACCAGTCAATTCGACAAACTCACCAACCAGTTCACCCGTGCTGACTTTCTTTGTCCGTGACACGGGCATTGGTATTCCTTCGGATAAACTGGATATCATTTTTGAGCGGTTCAGGCAAGTAAACGAATCCTCCAACAGGCCTCACGAGGGCGCCGGACTGGGTCTTCCTATTTCGAAAGCATTTGTCGAAAAGCTGGGAGGTCGGATTTGGGTCGAGTCGGAGTTTGGGGAAGGTTCTGTTTTCTTTGTTGAATTACCTGGCGATAAGTTTCCGGAGGAAAAACCGGAAATCAAAGTCACTAGTCCGGAACCTGCACCATCGCAGTCGCTGAAGATCCTGATTGCTGAAAACGATGAAATCAGTCTTGCCTATTTAAATGCGATACTTCTATCTGAAAATGCGATCATTCTTGAAGCTGAAAACGGAAAGCAGGCAGTCGAACTGGTTAAAAGTCACCCTGAAATCAATCTGGTTTTGATGGATTTGAAAATGCCCGAGATGGATGGATATGAGGCAACCCGGCTAATTAAGGAACTGAGGCCCGAGCTTCAGGTGATTGCCCAAACGGCCTACGCATTTTCAGATGATCGTGAGAAAGCCATCAAGGCCGGATGCAACGGTTACCTTACCAAGCCAATCAGGAAGTCGGAACTGTTGGAACTCCTCAAAAAGATTAGCCTGAGCTAATTCGATCACTCCAAGGGCAGAAATCCAACCGATCGGAAGGGGTCTAGAACATCTGGTATGTTTAAGAATTACAAATGACACCTTTGTTCAAACTCAAAAAAGTAATTATGCTGTGTTTGATGAATCCCTTATTTTTAATGGGGCAACCTCAGTAGAAAACATGACCTCACATATGTTCAACCTTATTAAACTGTCTGTAAATCTATAAGGGAATAAGGTTAATTCTTTTTTTCACCTTCCTTTTCTACTAAGGTGACCTTAGAAAATAAGGTTTTAAAACAATTTCGTACTTGTGAAACCAAGATTTAAATTTTGTAATAAGTTGTAAGGATTTACCCACACTATACGTTATAGAGCCATCTGAGGCTGTGTTATTATTGTTTCAGAATTTGCCATCATGTTTCTGGTTTGGAAGTTTCGGTAGATTTTCATAACTTGGTTAAGCATAATTTCTCCAACATGTATAAAAAACTAAGTATCAAAGAATGGGCTGTCGAAGACCGTCCCCGCGAAAAAATGCAGACCAAGGGAATCCGCTCCCTGTCGGAAGCTGAATTGATCGCCATACTGATTGGTTCCGGCAATCTGGATGAATCGGCAGTTGAAGTATCGCGCCGCATTTTGGCCTCGGTAAACAACAATCTCAACGAACTGGGCAAAAAAACGATCAACGACCTGCGGAAATTCAAGGGAATCGGCGAAGTAAAAGCCATCACCATCATGGCAGCCCTTGAACTGGGCCGGCGCCGCAAAGAATCGGAACCCGACGAAAAACCCAAACTGGTCACCAGCGGCGATTGTGCAGCCATCATGAAACCTTTGCTGAGCGACCTTCCGCACGAAGAATTCTGGGTGTTGCTGCTCAACCGCAACAATCTGCTCATCGACAAGATGATGGTGAGCCAGGGCGGTCTTTCAGGAACGGTTATCGATGTAAGGATCATCCTGAAAACGGCTCTCGATAAACTGGCGAGTTCCATTATTTTGTGCCACAACCATCCGTCGGGCAACCTGATTCCGAGCGAAGCCGACAAGGATATCACCAAAAAAATCAAGGAAGCCGGAAAACACATGGATATTCCGGTGCTCGACCACCTGATTATCGGGAACGATTCGTACTTTAGCTTCGCCGATGAAGGGCTGATATGAATATAATAAATACAGTGGATCGGGAGTTATTATATCCAATCGCGAATAACCAATCCTGAATATCCAATTAGGAAAAAGAAATAAGGAAATAGGAAAATCGGGAAACACTCTTTTTTGGACAACTGTCCTCCCATGAAATAAGGTGACAAGAAGTTTAGTTGATAACTTTTAAATTTCGCTTTATTATGGGAAGTAAAATTAGAAAAGTTAGGCATTTTAGCACGGAGTTTAAAAGAGAAAAAGTCAAGCAAATTGACGAAG
>JANXYV010000119.1 GCA_025355875.1 Prolixibacteraceae bacterium
GACAAAATTCAACAATCATTTTGGATTAATCAAGCTTTTAAAGCATTAGTTATCAGGTAGAAATAATTATAATTGTTAATAACCTCCGAAATTAGAATTATACCTTCGCGAGAATTAAACAGAGCAAAATTATAACAGAAACAGAGCAATAACAAATTGTAGAATATCAAAGAACGTTTGTTAGAAATCAGATTTTAGCAAGCTTTTTGAAGATTAATCGCTATATTTATCACTGAATAGTTACAAATAAAGCAGACAACAAATAAATGAATGTTTAATAAAATGTCTAAAAATGAAAAACAAAAATAAAATATTGATTTACCCATTAATAGTAATGGGATTTGTAATAATGCTTACAAACAGTTGCACGAAGACGGATGAACAAGCTATTGACAAATACACTGTTCAGATTGATAAACTCGCCGATTCCCTGGTGACGAAACTGACCTATAACGGAAAGGCAGTGCCATTGCCGGGTTTGATTATAGGCATCTGGGCGCCCGACCGGAACTATACCTATCTGAAAGCCAAGGGATACGCCAACCTGGCCACAAAACGCCCCATGCAAGTCTCTGACTTGTACCGGATCGCCAGTGTGACGAAAACCTTCACCTCCGTGATGCTTTTGCAGTTGGTTGATGAAGGAAAAATAGGGCTGGATGATACCATTGACAAATATCTTTCAGGAATTCCCAATGGAGGGTTAATCACCATCCGTCAATTGCTGGCTATGCAAAGCGGGTTGTTTGAGGTCAATAATGACTCAATAATCGAACATGAGTTCGATAGTGATCCTAATCATTATTTCAGTCCGCAGGAGCTTCTGGCAGCGATCAAGCGACATCCCCCCGTGTTTCAGCCGGGCGAAAGCACGGTTTACTGCAATTCAAACTTCATTATTGCCGGGATCCTGATAGAGAAACTCACCGGGCAAACTTATAGGGAAGCGCTGCACGCCAGAATTTCCCAACCCCTTGGAATGGCCAATATCTCTTTCTCCGAATCACAATGGATGCCTTCAGGCAAATCCTATTCCTCCGGTTATATGGCCGACAGCAACAAAGATTATTTTGAGGCTACCGAGAAGTTTAATATGTCGGTCGCCTATTCGGCCGGGGCAATCATTTCTAACATAGAAGAGCTGAAGAAGTGGGTGTTTAATCTGACTTCGGGTACGTTGGTTTCAACTTCAATGTTGAATCAGATGGAGATTTTTCATCCTATTTTTCCGGATACTGAATATGGGTTGGGGTTAATGCGGTTCAGGAACAATTATATCGGTCATGGGGGAGATGGTATGGGGTATCATAATTTTCTGGCCAGGAATCCAAATAATAATATCACCATCGCTATTTTCTTCAACGGCGAATATCCCTATCCGCAGTATATTTTCTATGATCTTATCAAAATATTGGAACAGTAGTATCTAAATGAAGCATACAAAAAATAAATGAACATTCAATTGATAACTAAAAATGGAAAAGAGACAATTAATATTTATCACTATTTTACTTATCGCGGTTTTATCAATTATTTCCTGTAAGAAAGACGCTTCGGTTGACCCCAATCAGTTACTGACCGACCAAATGAGGTCAGTTACGGACTCTATCGTTAATAACACACAAGTTCCAGGCGTTGTTGCGCTTGTTGTTGACCATAAACGAGGGATTGATTGGCTGTATACTACCGGTTTTAGTGACATCCCCGCGAAACTACCGATGAATGGAAATAATAATTTCAGGATAGGGAGCAATACAAAAACTTTTACTGGCACCGTACTGCTTCAACTGGTGGATGAAGGGAAACTCGCACTCTCCGACAAGCTTTCCAAGTATTATCCTGAATATCCCAAATCTGATAGTATAACCATCTCCATGTTATGTAACATGACAAGCGGTATTTATAATTTCACTGATGATGAGTCTTGGCAAGATATCCTGATCAATAACCCCTCCAGGGTCTGGTTGCCGCAGGAGTTGATTGATGCGGGGGTTTCACACGACTTTTATTTTCAGCCGGGTAAGGGATGGACATATTCAAATACAAACACCATCATCCTCGGAATGCTTATTGAAAAGCTGACTGGCAGCACACTGGAATCGGAAATCAGTAACCGCATAATAAAGCCTCTCCAGTTGAGCAATACCGGTTTTTTGACTTCCGGGTTAACTTTTCCCGGCCCTCATGCCAGGGGCTATTATATGGGAGAATATGTAGAAAATGAGGATCTGACCGAACATTTTGATATTTCATGGGGTTGGGCAGCCGGTTCGGTTTATTCGACCCCACGAGAACTACAGAAATTTGTAGAAGTACTTGTTGAAGGAGGGTTTCTGTCCGACTCTCTGCAAAAAAGAAGGCTAGATGAAATGCATTTAATAAGTCCCAATATCGGTTATGGACTGGCTCTGTTCCAGAGGGGTTCCTTTTATGGCCACAATGGCGCTGTAATGGGCTTTACATCTTCGATGTACCACAGCAAGGAAAAGGACTGCACCATAATAATCTATTTCAACTGTTTGCTGGAACTGCAACCTGACTTTCTCTTCAAACGGTTTATGGATATATTATATGGCCGCAACTTCTAAAGCGTATTCTACCACAGTATTTGCCTTTGCTGTGTAGAGATTGGTATCTAAAAATTTCATTTTTAGATAATGCTGAAGTAAATAAGATGAAAAGTCTTAACCCACTTTGCAGCTAATCCGGCCGGAATTCTTGCTGTTCAATGAATTGGCAATTTTCGAGTTCGGATTTGTGTACTACGGATTTTCGTTTTACGA
>JANXYV010000173.1 GCA_025355875.1 Prolixibacteraceae bacterium
GAAAACCAAACTTCTAATCATCGCAGTAGTTGCAATACTTGTCAGTGCATGTACCACGGGAACGCATTTGGCCAGAACTTACGATGATGACATCTATTTTTCTCCCGGTGATGTACCGCCCGTTACAATGGCTGCGGATCAGGGATCAGCCAAAGCTGACCATTCTTATGCCACAAACAAGAGAATGGTTATTAGCGAGAAAGAAAAAAATGGGGATGGCTCGTCAACGTTAAATAATTACATCTATCAGCATGGAGACTCAGTCAAGAATTCTGACTACCAGTCCTACGACATGGATCATCAGAAACTGGCAGAATCGGATACCACTGTGTATTACAATGATGACAGTGAGAAATACGTGATCAACAATTATTACGACGACAACGACAACGATCTGGATTTTTCATACCGTATCAACAGGTTCCATCATCCGTATTTTTACGATCCCTTCTTTTATGACGATTGGAACTACGGAATGTATTCTCCATATTATTCCGGTTATTACGGAGGCTATGATCCCATGTTCTATGGAGGATGGGGCTATCCTTATGGCTATGGGTCCTATTCACCATTCGCTATCGGCTTAGGGTTTGGCGGATATTGGGGTGGCGGATATGGAGGCTATTACAACGGTTACTACGGCGGTTACGGCGGTTACGGCGGTGGCGGCGGATTTTACAACAACCATGAGGTTGCCCGCAGGAGATCAACCGAAATGAATATGTCGGCTAGAAATACCCAAAACAGCCAGAATCAAACTGGTGGCACTGTTTCTAATTTAAGAAGAGACGGTAATTTTGGAAATACCTCTGACAGCAAATTGCCAACAGACATCAATACAAGATCTCAAAATGGCTATTCGAGAAATAGCAGCACAATGGATCCTTCAGGAACCATTAAAAATGGCACCATTGTTAATAATCGCAGAGGCGGTGGGACTTCCGCAGGTCAGGTTCAGGGTGGAAATAATCCCCGTTCTCTGTCAGTTCGTCCGGGTAGCAGTACTTCGGGAAATACCAGGAGATCTTATCAGCCTTCTACCACGGGAAGAACCTATGGTCAAAGCAGAGTAGTGCAAGGTCAAAATTACACGCCGAGTTATAATAAGCCACGGATTGTAAGTCAACAAAATTTTAACAACAACAGTTATACACGTCCACGTACTTCAAGTGGAACTTATGAACGAGGAGCACTCAAAAGTGCAACTACTACAAATGGACAAGGATACAGCGCTCCCAGAAGTTCATCGAACATGAGGCAAACTTACCGTTCAAGCTCATCCTATTCAAATGGCTCGAGCAATTCATCAGGAAGAATGGGTTCCGGTGTCAGTAGCAGTCCTTCAAGGTCAGAATCCTATAGTTCACCTTCATCTTCTGGCAGCAGCAGTGGTTACAGCAGAAGTTCATCTTCCGGTGGTGGCGGTAGTTACAGCGGTGGATCATCAAGTGGATCATCAGGCGGCAGTTCCCGTGGAGGTGGTGGTTCAGGTTCCAGAAGATAATATGAATAATTAAAACTGATGAAAAAAAAGTTGAATACAAACATCATTAAAATAGCAAGATCATGAAAAAACTAGTCTATACAATCAGTATTGTACTGATCGCCTGTAGTGCTTTTGCTCAGGATTTAACAGACGCTTTGAGATATTCAAACTATCATATTACCGGGACGGCCCGATCGGCTGCCATGGGAAATGCTTTTGGGGCTTTAGGCGGGGACTTTTCTTCCCTTAGTATCAATCCTGCCGGAGTAGGAGTCTATCGTTCAAGTGAATTTGTTTTCACACCCTCATTTTCACAAAACAGTATTGATGGTACCTACCTTGGCAATAAAATTACCAATTCAGATTATCACCTCAGCCTTGATAATGTGGGTTATGTCGCTTCATACAAAACCGGTGAAACCAGCGAAACCGGGTTAGTAAGCGTCAACTTTGGTCTAGGGTTCAATAAACTGGGTAACTTTACGATGAATAGCCTGGCCGAAGGTTATAACTCGAATAACTCTATCTTGACCTCTTTCACCAATAATATTAATAATGGGAACAACAGTAATTATTACGAAGATTTGGCCGTGAGAACCAACCTTTTATTTCAGGATAAAATCAATGGTGTTTTCAGTGGTCCCTATAAAAATGACTTAACCAACAATGGATATGGCGAGTCACAACGCAAAACAATGGACAGAAAAGGTTCTATCAACGAATACTTATTTTCCGTTGCTGCCAATTTCAATCATAAATTCTATTTGGGAGCTACCCTTGGAATTCACGATGTGTATTTCAAAGAAAACTCAAATTTATATGAATGGGACAAAGCTGATAATATCCCGTTCTTCAACAATTTGAACTTTACTAATGATTTGAAAACCACTGGTAATGGTGTAAACTTTAAAATAGGCGCCATTTTCAAACCCATTGAACAGTTAAGATTGGGAGTTGCATTTCATAGCCCTACGTTCTATAAATTCCATGATTTGTATGATAGCGGTATGACATCGTCAATTACCTACAGCGATGGCACTGATAATTTAACAGCCAAACCTGCTAAAGAAGGTACCTATGATTATGAAATTGAAACGCCCATGAAAGCAATTTTTAGTGGCGCTTTGGTCGTTGGAAAAGCAGGATTGATCAGTGTGGATTATGAAATGGTTGACTATTCTACCGCTAAGATTAAAAATGGAAGCGACGGTTATAACTATTTTGATGAAAACACCAATATCAGTCAGGCCTACAAAACAGTTGGCAACCTGCATCTGGGAGGTGAATTTCGTGTGAGTAAGAGTTTTAGCCTGAGAGCCGGCTATGAAAATTTCCCAAGTGTTTATAAGGATAATTACCAGGGATCGCATAGTCCAAATAGTGATTTATCGTATTCAACCATGTCGGGAGGTTTTGGATTCAGACAGGGCAATGTCTTTTTTGATGCCGCCTACAAACGTATTCTGAATAATGAATACAATAAACTTTATTCGGGCTCCACAAATTTGGCCAAATATGAATCAACACAAAATAATGTAATCTTTACTTTGGGCTTCAAGTTCTAGCTGATATCCAATAAGTAATAAAAGCCGGTTAATGTATTTTAGCCGGCTTTTATTTTGTTAAAAATCCCAATGCAAAATATTTTCAATCCTTTCGGTGGAAAGTTTCTTTTTCTGCTTACTTTGTTATAACTTAGCTACAACTAATTAATTTGATCATGCGCCAGTTTGTTGAAATCAACTTTGATGTTGCTTTGGTGGCATTTAATGATGCAGAGAGTAACGGTTACCGATGGAGGGTAGGAGACTTTACTACTGCCCAATGGCTTCAGAGAAATACCATTCATTTGGATGATATTGTTTCTTATTCTAAAAATATGCCGGATGTGAAAATTGTGATTATTGGAGAAGGGCCTTCGGAAGGATTTTATATTTATTCCCCAAAATTAAAAACTTGTCTTAAATTTGAGCATTCATTGGCTGAAATTTAATTCAAGGAGCTTCTCTATGACTGCACTATTTGATGACCCTATTGGAAGGGCTGTTTATGACTTTCATTTTAATTCAATCAATCATCCTATAATTGTGCATTCCGATGACTTTGATGATGATACCATCGAACCAAGTTATCTCTTTCGGAGTTACAGGTTAATGCCTGCACTTGAAAAAAAGGCCATGACCCTGTGCAAAGGTTCTATACTTGATGTCGGAGCTTGCGCAGGCGCCCACTCCATGCACCTTCAGTCGAAAGGATTTGAAGTTACCGCCCTTGAAACATCCGCACTTTGTTGCGAGGTACTTAAAAGTAGGAACATTAAGAAGGTCATTCAGCAAGATATTTTTAAATTTACCAATCAGAAATTTGATACCATTCTATTGTTGATGAATGGTACCGGAATTGCAGGTGTCCTTGCCGGATTGGAGGTTTTACTTCATCATCTGAGCACACTGCTTAATACAGGAGGTCAAATTTTGATCGACTCATCAGACTTGATTTATTTATATGAACAGGAAGATGGATCGGCAGTTTTAGACCTCAGCGCTGAAAATTATTACGGTGAACTGGTGTTTCAGACCGAATATAAAGGTTGGGTCAGTCCAGCTTTTCCATGGCTGTATGTGGATTTGAACAACCTGGAAAATGCGATCGAAAAGAATCAACTTAAATTGAATAAAGTATTTAAAGGGCAGCATTACGATTATCTTGCCCAGATAACTTTCTAAAAAATAAATAGATTGAAAAATAATCAGCCATACAGGACACTTTCTCCGGTAGAAATAGAAATTTTAACACAACAAGGTTGTACTTCCGACAATTGGGATCAAATTCGTGTAGCCCCTGGTTTTCTGACTGGGAACGTCCGTAATGTGCAATTTTCAGGAACGGTCACTATGGGCGATAACTCAGGAACGGTGGCCTTTAGTGGGGGAATTGTCCGTAATTGCGGGATTTACCATGCAAGCATTCACAATTGCAGCATTGGTAACCATGTTTATATTCATCATATTTCAAACTACATAGCCAATTATGACATTGAAGATCATGTCATTATGGAAAACATCGAACTGTGTTTTATTGATGGGGTAACCAGTTTTGGAAATGGGATCAAGGTGTCTACCTTGGATGAAACAGGAGGCAGGGGAGTCATGATTTACGATAAATTGTCTGCTCATCTGGCTTATTTCCAGGCATGGTACAAACACCGGCATTGCCTGATCAAAGAGATAGAATCCAAAATCACCGAATATGCCGAATCAGTCGTCTCAAGCAGGGGAATTATTGGAGCCTATTCTTTTATTCGTAATTGCAGACAAATTAAGAATGTTAAATTTGGGCCTCACAGCCAGGTTTTGGGACCTACCCGTCTTCAGAACGGATCTGTAAACAGCAACGAATTTGCTCCTGTAAAGCTGGGTGCCGGCATTTTGGCCGAGAACTTTATCGTTTCTTCAGGTGCCGAAATATCGGATGGAGTGATTATTTCTAACTGTTTTATCGGTCAGGGTTGTATTTTAGGCAAACAATACTCAGCTGAAAATTCCTTGTTCTTTGCCAATTGCCAGGGATTTCTTGGTGAGGCGTGTTCTGTTTTTGGAGGCCCCTATACCGTTTCCCACCATAAATCGACTTTACTCATTGCCGGAATGTTCTCTTTCTGTAATGCCGGCAGCGGGTCGAACCAAAGCAACCATATGTACAAGTTGGGTCCGATACATCATGGAATTGTGGAAAGGGGATCAAAAACAACCTCCGATTCCTATATCCTATGGCCTGCAAAGATTGGCGCCTTTACTTTGGTGATGGGACGACATTATAAAAATACAGATACCTCTGACCTTCCTTTTTCCTATTTAATTGAAAAAAAGGATGAAAGTTGGATTGCTCCGGGAATAAACCTTCGAAGTGTAGGTACCATTCGTGACGTATTGAAATGGCCAAAACGTGACCGGCGAAGCGATCCTGAAATGTTGGATTGTATCAACTTCAACCTGCTCAGTCCGTTTACCATAAGAAAAATGCAAAAAGGACTTGAGATTCTAAAAAGTCTGAAAGAAATTTCAGGAGAAACTACCGAAGTATTTGTGTTCCGGAATACAATGATCAGCAAAAGTGCACTTGAAAAAGGGATGGAATTTTACGACATGGCCATCTATAAATTTCTTGGCAATTCGCTGATTTCCAGAATCGAAAAATGCAATATCCAAACCCGTGAAGACCTGATCGAATGTCTGAAACCAACTCACAATATCGGAGAAGGCGAATGGAGCGATTTAGCCGGGATGATTGCCCCAAAAACAGAGATTTCGAGATTGATAAAACGTATTGAAAGAAAGGAATTATCAGGATTAAAAGATATTGAACAGGAATTTAAAAACATGCATGCCAATTACTACGAGTACGAATGGATCTGGGCAGCCGAACTTCTCGTTGAAAAGTTGGGCAAAAAGATTGACAACCTCACCATTGTTGATATCATCAGCATCATTCAAAAATGGCAGGCAAGTGTAATTGGGTTAGACCGAATGTTATACGAAGACGCAAAAAAGGAATTCAGGCTGGATTCGATGACCGGATTCGGGATGGACGGAAACAAGACTACACAAAAACTTGATTTTGAGAAAGTAAGAGGGAATTTTGAAAGCAACGATTTTGTAAACGAAATCATCAGCCACATTCACCGGAAAACCCGGCTAGGTGAAAAGATCCTTAACCAATTGGAACAAATTGAAAATCAAACATTATGAGACTTATTATTCAGGACAATCACGACCAAACTTCGAAATGGGTGGCCAATTACATCGCCCGAAAAATCAATCTTGCTGCTCCAACCAGCAAAAAACCATTTGTACTCGGGTTGCCAACCGGTTCGTCGCCGTTGGGCACCTATCAGGAACTCATCAAACTGGTGCATGACGGAGTGGTTTCTTTTCGGAATGTAGTAACCTTCAACATGGACGAATATGTGGGGATTCCAAAGGAACATCCTCAAAGTTATCACACTTTTATGTGGGCTAATCTGTTCAAACATATAGATATACGTCCGGAAAATGTAAATATCCTGAATGGAAATGCTCCGGACATAAAAGCCGAATGCCAGGCGTATGAAGACAAAATGAAGGCTGTTGGCGGAATTGATCTTTTCCTCGGCGGAATTGGCCCCGACGGACATCTGGCTTTCAACGAACCCGGTTCTTCGCTTGCATCACGTACCCGGGATAAAGAACTGAACTATGACACCAAAATCGCCAATTCGCGCTTCTTTGATAATGACGTTAGCAAAGTTCCGGAATCATCGCTGACGGTAGGAATTGCTACCGTTATGGATGCCAAAGAAGTTTTAATTATCGTCAATGGATACAACAAAGCCCGGGCTTTGCAACATGCTGTCGAAGAAGGTGTAAACCACATGTGGACCATCAGCGCCCTGCAGCTTCATCCTCGCGGAATGATCGTTTGCGACGAACCGGCTACCTACGAACTGAGAGTGGGAACCTACAAACATTTTAAAGATATAGAAAGAAACAACCTGGATCCTGACAGTATGCTGAATTCAGATCTGGTGTGGTGAGCAAACTTCGGAGATGGCTTATTCTTTTTCCGGAATTCTCCAGGCCAACAAACTACGAACTATATTTTCGGTAGCCATTTCGATCAGATAAGCCGCGTTTCCCATCGCTTCCTCAAGTGTCATGGGTTTGCTGACAATAGAAAAAATCCCATCGAAGCCTTTTTGATACAAGGATTCGTAATCTTTGCCAAGACTTCCGGCAATCGCAATCACCGGGATATTTTGTTCTTTGGCGACCTGGGCCACACCAAAAGGCGTTTTGCCAAAAGCGGTCTGAAAATCAATCATTCCCTCGCCGGTTATCACCAGATCCGATCCTTTTATTTTTTCTTCGAGATCGGTGAATTCAATCACCAAATCGATTCCTTTTTTCAATTCGCCATTCAGGAAGGCGACCACTCCCCCACCCAATCCACCGGCAGCGCCTGCACCAGACAAATCTTTGATGTCCTTTCCTAACTGACTTTTGATAACCTCTGAAAACCAATCAAGGTTTTTATCTAGAATGGCTATGGCTTCAAAATCAGCACCTTTTTGTGGCCCGAAAACCACGGAGGCGCCATTTTCACCACAAAGTGGGTTGGTGACATCGCATGCACCAAAAATCCGGGAGTCATAAATCCGGGAGTCAAATCCAGATAAGTCGATTCGCTGTAGTTTTTTCAACGCACCTCCGCCGAAACCAATGTCATTTCCTTCAGAATCCAGCATTCGCGCTCCCAGTGCCTGAACCATTCCACATCCGGCATCGTTGGTTGCACTTCCACCAAGGCCGATAATCAAGGTCCGGCATCCTCTGTCGAGCGCATCTTTGATGAGTTGGCCAGTTCCATAAGTGGTTGTAAACAGGGGATTTCTCTCGTTTTCAGATAAAAGTGGCAAACCGGATGCCTGAGCCAATTCAATGATGGCCGTATTTCCGTCATTCAGGATGCCATAAAATGCACTGATTTCCCTCATCAACGGATCGTTCACGACACATTCAACGATTTTTCCCCCAACCGCATCCACAAGCGATTGTACTGTTCCTTCACCGCCATCCGCCATTGGAATTAAAACGGTTTCTATTTCAGGGTCTGCTTTTTTGATGCCACGTTCCATGGCCTCAGCAACCTGACGGGCAGTAAGGCTACCTTTATACGAATCGGGTGCAATGGCAATCCTCATTTGAATTCCGGCTTATTTTGAATTGATCCAGGTAATGATTTCACTTTCTTTTTGACCAGCCTCGCTGAATGGAACTACGATGACATTGGTGGTCTTTTTTCCGAAATTCATCGGCACAGAATAGGCCTGTTTCCAGCTCCAGTCTTTTGGCAACGAATGACTTGCATCAGTCAGTTTGATTGAATTTGTTGGAAATGACAGGTTTTTGAGCGAATCAATTGCTGCATTTAAAAACTGATCGACCACCAAAACCTGAGGACCTCTTTTCAGCGCAATTTTTCCAGGGTACGAAATCCCTCCGGGAAGCGCTTCAACCGGCATTTCGAACGAAATATTCACCACATCGCCGGCTTTCCAGTTTCGCTCTATTTTCAGGAGTTTTTCTGAACTTCCCTGATAACTTTTCTTTCCAACTATAGCTGTATAATTTTTAGCCCAGGCTGGAACTCTGAAATTCAAAGCAAAAGTTTTTTCAACTGATGGCGTGATGGTATAACTGACTTTTCCATCAAGCGGAAAACTGGTTTTAGCTTCAAGCTTGATCCCAATTTTCGACTGGTCGCTGGCGACAATCGTTTCCTGAACAACTCCTGGTTCGATCATCAGTACTGAAAAAACGCCGTTAATTTCCCCCCAAACTTCGCTGGGAATCAGCGATATTCCACGCGGAACGCTCGACAAACAACAGGAATAACCCTGATCGCATTTGTAAGGTTTGGTTCCCTGAAGTGCCGTGTAGTAGCTCACGCAACCAGTCTGAGGATTTTCAGCAGCAAAAAGATGGTTGTAGACCGACCGTTCAATTTCTTCGGAATATTTTAGGTCTCCTGTGATCTGAAGCAATTGCAGGTTAAATTGAATCCAGGTAGTGGTTACACAACCTTCGCCCATGTGGGTATCATTTTCTGCCGGCAAGACTCCATCGGCTCCAAAATGCTCGCCCTGACTGGCCGTTCCGGTAATGTACAAGCGATTTTTACAAATGTCAGCCCAGGCAATTTCGAGATCTTTCAGTAATCGGGCATCACCGGTAACTTTGTAATATTTCAGGATTCCAACGAAGCAGGAAAGCATTTCGTAGGCCTTTGCATTACCAACCTTCGTAACCTGGCCATATTTTTCAAGTCCGCTGATGATTTTCGGACCATTCGGTTGTTCAAATGCCCGAAAAATATACTCGCAAAATTTCAGGTATTTCTGATCGTTGGTATATCGGTATAAATCAACCATCGGCTCCAAAATGCTTCCAGGTGCCAGACCAACGTGCCCGCCGGCAACCATCAAATCGCGTTTGCCGGGTTCATCGCCAAAGGTGCGGCACATCAAATCGCCGACCCGCTTTGCAGTCTCCAGTGCAGGCTGATAGCCTGTAACCGAATAATAACTCAGTAAACCGATGATCGCATATTTGTGTGCCCAGACATCCCACTCAGTCCAGTAATCTTTCGGAAGATAGGTTCCCAGGTAGCCATCGGGCAACTGGCAGGCAATGTACTGTCTTACAATGGCATCTGTCAGCTTTTTAAGGCGCTCATCGCCGGTATATTTGTACGTGTTTGAGGCTGAAAACAAGAATTTTCCGACATGCTCCCCCAGCCAGGTTTGCGAACCCGGCCTATGCCTGAACCCAGACAAAATGGTGGTTGAATCGATCCGGAGCAACCGCTTCTCGAGGTTCACATCTACCCGATAGCCTAAAAAACCATCCAACTTCTGAATATTTGCCGAAACAAACTGATCGGGAACTTTATTGGGAACAACAGGATTGTAAAGTTTGATTTCATTCAGATTACCGGCCTGAACGGAGATGGCAATCACAACGATGAAAAGCGAGCATAGTTTCTTCATGATTTCAATTTATTTTATGATTTTGTAAATCGCCTCAGCCCAGAATTCAGCCAGTTTAGCGGCTCCTTTTTTGTTTGGATGCAGATAAAAAGTTCCCTGTTTGCCTTTTTCAGGAACCAAATCGCTCAGGTGATTTTTTTCAAAATATCCGAAAGCCTTGGTATCGCCCACAAAAACCTGATTTTTATATCTGGCAGAAGAATCGGCCACCAGTGATTTGATTTCAGGAAAATACGATTGAAGCCTGGCCAATCCTTCGGCCAGATAAGTTGCGCCATTTTGGGTATTCGGACTGTACCAGATGGGACGCTGAATCACAATTTTGGCTTCCGGAAATTTAGCCAAAAGCGCGTCAATAATGGCTTTCATGTTTTTCCTGTAATTCTCTTTCGAAACCGGAGCTCCTGTCGTGCCTTTCGAAGCACTGTCGTTGGTTCCAAGTTTGATTGAAAAAACCAGCAAATGAGCAGGATTGGCATGCAGCGCCGTAGCTGCTTCGATTACCTGAGGAAAAACTCCGTTGTAAGGCAAATAATCGACGGTTGTTAAACCGCTTCGCCCCTGGTTACTGAACGAAACCGAGTTGATCCCCTTCTTTTTCCTGAGAATTTCAGCAGCAATTGCCGGAGGCGCATCCTGTTTCGGATTGTCGAGCTGAGCGCCGTAGGTGATGCTGTTCCCAATGAAAACCACATCAAGGTCCATTTTTTTTGCCTGATTTTTGCCTGATACCGAAAAGCCAAACAGCAATGAAACTGATAAACTGATGGCAAAGAATATTTTTGATAAGCTGAATTTCATAGTTCAGAGTATTAAAGTATAGTAATGATTTGTTTGTTGATTACGTTTTGTTTGGGCAATTGGATGATCAGTTTTCCTAAAGGTTCAAACTTCCAGTTACCGGTTTTTTGACCGTTGATCAGGACTGATCTGGGTTCTTTAGAGGTATAAAGTTGAATCTGGTAGGTCCGTGAAATGATCATTTCTTCGTATTTTCCTTCGGTTGGCTGAATGGTCAACTCGGTTTTATCGTTTCCGGCATTGCATTCAAACAAGGTTGAAGCGATCATTCCTTTCTCGTAATCGAACGATTTTCCATCGTCTTCGAGCAAAGTATAAGAGCTTTGTTTTTCAGGATAAACCTTTAAAACCAAAGTGTCTGTAGGATGTTCGCCAATGTAAAGCATCGGTTTCTGCATCGGAATAATGGCTCCGGATTTCACAAAAAGCAGTCCGCCGCGGTTTGCAGGCACCTTGTAATGAACGGTTTTCCCGCCTTCAATTTTTTCGCCGGTCCAGTAATTGATCCAATTGCCTTTCGGTAAATAAATCGAATCGCTGAAAACTCCTACCAGCAGGTTTTCGCCGAACATATACTGGTAAATCAGGTTATCAGCTTTTCGGTCGTCAGGAAAAACCAGCGGCATGGCGCGCAAAATGGGCATTCCGCTCTGGTTTCCCTGAAGAGCTGCCGAATAAATATAAAGAGAAAGACTGTTTCGAAGTTGGGCATAATAAGTAAAAGCTTCTTTTTCGATGGGTGGCATAAACCACGGATGGTGCAGGCTATACCAACTATTGATCTGAACCCAGGGAAGGAAGAATCCGAGATGCATTCCTGCAATGTTATCTTCGACGCCTTCGAGTACATCGGCTGAAGTGTTGACAAATCCGCTCATTCCAAGATTCAACTGATCAAACAAGGCATCTTTTCCACCGCCATTATCGCCACTGGTTGAAGCGCCCCAGTGCTGAGTTCCGGCATATCCTCCGCAATAATGCTGGAAAGCCCGGATGCCTTTGTGTCCGCGGAAAGTTTCCTGCATCTGCTTCGGAAGCAAAACCTGGTTGAGGTTGTGCATTTCGGCATCGGTGGAGCCGTTGTAATATTTCCGGTCGGGATGTTCATCCAGTGTGCGGCCCGGATCGAGTTTGAAACCATCCACTCCCTGATCCATAAAATTGGTAAGGTGATTGAACCAATGCTCCTGACCCGATTGTGGTTTGCCTGAAACCGCCGCAACCTGATCTTCGGCAGCAATACTCATATCATGTTCAATGCACAACCACAAAGCCAGCTTGTAGCCCAACTGATGCAGTTTATGCACAAACAAAGTATGATTTTCGTATTTCGGCATTTTATTGACTTCCCAGAAAGGTTCGCCCGGGAATTTATCCTGATTCCAGGTTTTCGAGGTCGAAAAATCATAGTTTTTGGCCATCCATTGCGGTTCGATCCAGAAAACTTCGCAGGGAATTTTTTCCTCACGAAAACGGACCGCATCGTTCATCAGATCAAACTGATTTTCGATGGTGTTTCCGCCAAAAGCCAGACCGTATGCCCATTTTGGCAAAACATACGGTATTCCGGTGATGGTAATATATTGCTTAATTACTTCACTCATCGAATTGCCGGCCATCAGGTAAAAATCGAGGTCGCCGCTGGTATTGTAGGCATAAAGTTTATCCTTTTGAAAACGGCCAATGTCGAAGAAGTTCAGGAAGGTGGTATTGTTGAAAATTCCCCAGCCATTTGAACTGAGCAAAAACGGCATCGGAATTTCGGTTTTCTGGTAAGTTGCCCAGATGCGAAGCGCTTCGCCACGATGCTGAATATTGGCCCGACTGGTACTTCCGCCGCCATAAAAACGCTCGTCAGGTGATAAAGTGAACTGAATCAATGATGGTACCGATCCTGAAATTTGATCGGTTTTTGATTTTTCGCCAGTATAGTTGGCATCGCCAATGATGCCGCCGCCATGCTTTTCCTTACCGAAAAGATTTTCGAGCGATTGCGCCAGCTCTTTGGCTACTGGCACACTGGCTTTGTGCACCAGTTCCAGTTTTTGCACTAGCACTTTCCCTTCGGAATTTTTCAGCGAAAGCTCTCCTGAATCTTCATTCACCATCAGTTGAAAGCCTGATGTCTGAATCACTTTGTTCCCTTTTTCCTTTTTTGAGGTAACAGTCACGTCTTTCCAATCGGTTTTCAGGATACCGTATTTTTCCATCAGGGTTGGTGCAAATTCAGCCTTATCGGATACCCGAATGCGCACAATCTGATCAGAACAAACTTGAATATTCAGGAATTTTTCGTTTTTCAGCTTAAAACTAAAGGCGTTTTTGGCATCTTGTGGATGGCCAGATTGAAATGCAAAGGCAAAGGCCAGAAGAAAAATAAGGAATCGCTTTAACTGATGAAAATTACACTTTAAACAACTGATTTTCATTCCTATTAGGTTGATTTGGTTAATATTTTATCAAGATCAATAAGGTAATCATCTACTTTCTCAACTCTTCATTTTTCAAAGATATAGCTATTCCCATCCAATTTGAATTAATGAAGATTCGAATATTGACTTTGAGTATGCATTCTGAAAGTTCTGAAAGAAATATTTCAGTAATAGGTGAATTTTCAAATTCTCAAACTTTGTGAAGACTCAAAATCCAGGTAAAGAGCTGCATTTGGATGGTTTCGAATCAGGCTGGCCGGAATTTGATTGGAGATTTTCCCTTCCACAACTAACCTGACGATGTCGGACTTTCGCTTTCCGTTTGCCATCAGAATCACACGGTTCGATTCCATGATATGTCTAATTCCCAGGCTGATTCCTTTGCTCAGCAGAGTTTCTGCCGGGAAATATTTCTGTCCGACCACCTTCGTCACTTTATCCAACTCCATAACATGCGAATAGTTATCGGGACTGATTCCAGGTTCGTTCAAGCCCAAATGGCCGTTCATCCCAATCCCTAACACCATCAGGTCAATTCCACCTTTTTCGAAGATTACCTGGTCGATACGGTTACATTCCTTCGGCAGATCGGCCGCTTTGGCATCGAAGAAATAGGTTTGTTCAGGCGAAAGACCCAGCGGAATAAACAATTCACTGTAAATGAAATACTTGCAGCTTCCTTCGTCGGATTCGTCCATCCCGAGCCATTCGTCGAGGCCAATGAACGCACAGCCGGAAAAATCGACTTTTCCTTCTCTTTTCGCATTAACCAGGACTTTAAACAAACCCATCGGAGTATCTCCGGAAGGGAAGCACAACACAGCATTCGTTTTCCGGTGAACAAGTTCGATCACCTCTTTCGCAACGTTGGCTGATAAAGCTTCGTAACTTTCTGAAATAGTAATATCCATATCGGTGTATCTAACTTGTGTAAATCTAACATTTCAATCCGGATGGTGAACCAACTCAAGGCAAAATAATTGTCAGAAGCCACGATAGAAAAGGCAATATTAAAAAAGAGAACCTTGTGCGAAGTTCTCTTTTTTAGATACTGTACGACTTCTTTGAATCAGTTCACAGGTTCAACAATGGTATGTACGTAGGAATGAGGAATTGGCGCAGCAAAATTGTTTTTTTCGAGTTCATATTTAACGGTTTCGATCATTTTTCCGGTAACCGGCACCAGGTTTTGTGGTGCGGTAAAGGCACGAAAAGCTACCGAAACAGTTCCTGGCTTTAAGGCCAGAATACCGATACTTGGCTGGGGATCAACTAGAATCCGATCATCTGCCGAAATCGCCGGTAAAAGGATTTTCCGGAGGTCTTCCAGATTGGTTTTTCCAGCCAGATCGACTGGAATTTCAATAAGTGCACGGCCCAAATGTGTAAAGTTGGTAATTGTTCCGTTTGAAACAGCACCATTGGGCAGAATAATGGTTTCGCCTTTTGGAGTATTCAACACCGTATTGAAAATCTGGATTTCTTTTACTACACCGGTTTTACCCAGAGCCTCAATGACATCACCAATCTTGTATGGTTTGAACATCAAAATCAGCACTCCTCCGGCAAAGTTGCCCAGGGTGCCCTGCAGTGCCAATCCAATAGCTAACCCTGCAGCTCCAACGATGGCAATAAAAGAAGTGGTTTGAATGCCTACCATTCCGGCGACACTAATCAGAAGAAGAACTTTGAGGATAATGGTGATCATGCTTTGCAGAAACGACCGAAGGGATTCGTCCATTTTGCTCATACCAAGCGAAGCCACTTTTCCAATCCGTCCAATGATCAACCAGCCAACGATCAGAACGACGATGGCCATAACCAATAAAGGGAGATAATTCAGAACCAAAGTTTTAATACTTTCGAAATAAACGTCAATCTGATCCATGATGTTTGGGTTTAAGAGATTATTCAAAATTAGCAAAGAATCTTAATATTTTCGGATTGCTTATTCTATTGAATTTCAAATTTTTCAGGTTTATTGACCAGAAATTTCCGGTTTTAGAAGTCAAACTTTGCCAGCATCGAAATTCGCGTTGCACTGCCTTTTTGATTATTGAGGTTTTTACGTGTGCCATAGGTTGCTTCCAGCCCCAGACTGATTGTTTGAATTGGATTATAAAAAATATTGGCGCCATAGTATTGACTGGCCTTAAATGTGTCTCCTGATTCAAAAGCTTCACCTTTGATCTGGGAAACTCCGGTTATCAATGAAGCAACAATGGACGAATTGTATCGGTAGGAATAGTTAATGAAGCCGCCATAAATGCTTTTCAAGACCATTTGGTTGGTTGCAGGGTTATAAACTGCATCCAATTGCCTCCCGGTGAAACCAACGTAATAATAAGCAATTCCGTTTCCCATCGAATACTGCGAATTTATCAGATGCTTTTCGCCGATATGAATCGTAGTGCTTAACAATACGCCCCATCCGTATTTTACCTCCATTTTGCCCTGGCGCAAAACATCTATTTGCCTGAAAATACCTGCTACCTGCACGTGTCCCCATTTGTTGAAGTATTTATAACGACCTGCTACATCAAAGTTTCTTTGCTTCGAAGAGTTTGCAATCAAGCTATCGTTCGGATTCAAATAGTCGGCCCGTGGGCTTTCGATGGATATTCCCACGATGCTCTGATTCTGAAGCTTTCGCTCGTAGCGAACGATGCCGTGTCTTTTACTCAGGGAACTGTTTGGCCCTTCAAATTCTACCGTTTGTGGCAGTGAGGCATTATCCATAAAGGTACTCCAGGTGTATCCCAGTTTCAGAAAATTCCATTCGGCATATGCATGGCGAAGTCGCCAAAACGATTCGGTGCTGCTGGCAAAATCGACTTCCATATAAGTTCTGATTTTACCGGCTTTCGTATTGGCGGTACCTTCAATTCCAAAGCGTGATTGCCGGGCGCCGATATACTTGCTCGACAAGCCCGGAATTTCTTCCGCTCCGACCGGAATATCATAAGGCATAAAACCTTCCGAGCTTTTCATCCCTGCAAAGTCGTAAAACCCATTAACTCTCACGCTTCCCATAAAATTAACTTTGTATTTCGATTTTTCCAGGTCCTGAGTATTGTTGTCTTTCACAATTTTGCTGGTGTCGGTTTTTAAAGAATGCAAAGCAATAGTATCCACCCGGCTCGAGAAATAGTAAACTGTGTCTCTTTTGATGCTCTTGTCAATTTTGGTGATGGTAAGTCTCAGTGTATCCCGTTGTTGCGCAAACGAAGAAAAACTAAGGATTGTGAATATCAGTAGAGTTAGTTTTCTGGTCATTTCAAAATTTTAAAAATCTTTAGAAAAACAGTTATTTTTTTTATCCGAACGACAGAATCAAAGCGAAAAATTCCATCGGTAGGAACTACCCTTTTTCAGGATTTCTTTCCCGAAAACCGGAAAAAGACCCGGAGCCGATGAGAAAAATGTAATCTCCTCCGTATTCAAGTCCAAAACCTTTTTCTCGAAGGGAAGCAGATTGTAGGTATTCTTGTTTATCCAGACAAAAAGGGTTTTTGAGGTCTGGTTGACGAGGTCAATTTCGATATCACCGGTTTCGTTAGGGCCTGAACGTTCAAAAAAATGTTGTTTCTGAAAATGGAGCGTATCGATAACCGAAATCAGGTTTTCTGACACAAAACCATTTGAACTACTCTCGATATCAAATACTTCGATAAAATTATTCCTTGATTCGCGTGGAAGAATAACCAACAGGTTGGATTTGTCAATGGTAGAAACCACTTTAAAATTGATACCAGGTCCTTCCCTGAAATTTATCTCAGATTTCGCGCTTCCCAGCTTCAATTGTCCTGAAACCTGGAAAGAGGCGATAACCATTGACAGAAACAGAAATACGAGTTTTATTTTCATCATCCATTCATCTTTTCGTGTTAAAGTTAAACAATATTTGGATAAGAAAATGGGTTGAAAGCTCCTGGATATATTCCTATGTTCTTTTCCTAATCCGCTATCAGAGATATTTATACAGGGGAAGCTGTACAGAATTTATCTCATTCCGAATTTTTTCATTAAGATGAAAATTAAGATGATGCCTGGTTATAGATCGATTGGCTTTCAGCGCAACCTGCAAAACCCGCTGAAGGTACTTCGTGAAGTCAAACTGATATTGAAACGGTCGCTTAGACTTTCAAACCGGGCCGCAGCCAGTTCCGGACGATTATTCTCTCCGGATAAATGGCTCAGGAAAACATGCACCAACTCCGGACCGGCATGATCCCGAATCAGCTCAAATGCCTGATCGTTCGACAAATGACCATGCGCCGATGCCACCCGTGCTTTCAGGTGGTATGGATACGAACCGTCCCAAAGCATTTTTTCGTCGTAATTGGTTTCGAGGAACATGGCATGGCATTTTCGCAGGTGATTTTTTAGTCTTGCACAAGGTTCGCCAATGTCAGTAAAAACGCCCACATGCCAGTCGTCGTGCTCAATCCGGAAGGAACAGGGTTCGGCCGCATCATGATTTTTCAGGAAAGGGTGAATGGTCATCGATCCAATTTTTATAACTTTATCAGGAATGAAAATCTGAACCAATTCCGGGGCTTCTCCATGTTTCAATGAATCCAGGGTTCCCTGTGTGAACCAGGCCGGAACCCCCAACTTTTTACTCAATATGCGAACTCCATGGACGTGATCGCTATGTTCATGAGAAATGATAATGCCGCGAACCTTCGATGGCTGCAAACCCGCTTCATCCATACGATGCAATATTTTTCGGGTCGAAATACCGGCATCGACCAAAACAGCGTCCTTTTCGTTACCGATGTAGTAACAGTTTCCGTTACTTCCTGAAGCTAATGCACAAAGCTCAACCATTGCTTATCCTTTCGTTACTAATTCGATCACCTGCTCCGGCGAAATTTCTTCACCTTTCAAAATGTACCGGGCCTTTTCATAAAATGGCCGTCGCCTGACCATCGTCGCATCAATAAACTGCTGCAATTCTTCCGGAGTTTTACCTTTTATGAGAGGTCGCTCTGTTTTGGCATGAATGAGACGGCTGACCAGCGATTTGGGCGCAACATCCAGAAAAATACAAAATCCGGTATTGTTCATCAGCTCCATGTTGTCGAAAAAACAGGGAGCTCCGCCACCTGTCGCCACAATCACATCATCGAAGGCAGAAACTTCTTCGAGAACTTTTCGTTCCTTTCGTCGGAAAGCATCTTCGCCTTCTTCAGCAAAAATCTGCGGAATAGTCCTGAAATACTTTTCTTCCAGGAAGGTATCCAAATCAATAAACGTCAGTTTTAACGCCACCGAAAGCTTTCGTCCGAGGGTCGATTTTCCGGAGCCCATAAAACCAATCAGGAATATTTTCATAAAATCAGGAAAAAGTCATTGAATAAGAGGAAATAGAAAAGAGAAAACATTGCCTTTTTTCTAATTCCTTTTTCCTTGATATTAAAATTCAAGGGTCATTTGATTCGGCGGATCGTCGCCTTCTTTGGGCGGGTCGATTCCGAAAAGCAGTTCTTCAATATCAGGAATGATAATATCACTCTTCTGTTCCGGTTCAGGTTGTTCCTCCGGTTCCTCTTCAACCACTGTTGGTTCCAATTCATTGACTGACGCGATCTCATAAATTGACAACCGTTTCCCCTTTGCCTTGTATGATTTTACGCCGATAAACTCGTCCACGTCGATCACTTCCGGTTCGCGGCCTTCATTTTTGCCACCAAATTCAATTCCGAACCTTGGATGGGCAATCCAGCTATAACGAATCAGCCGGTTTTCAGGAAACTCTCCGATGAATCCAACTTTGCGGTTTTGAATGTCATCCAGCTCGAACCGTTTCACGTAATAGAAACCTTGTTCAGCATCAAAATAAACGGCAGTCAGCACTTTTTTCGGATTGAATTTTTCAATCAGCAGAATTCCGGCATCGAAATGATTCGACAAATCGAAATTGCACAACAGGAATTCTCCGGATTTATAGAGCACCAGGATCATGTCGTCGCCACCAAATTCGCCAATGTATTTGCCACGGCTGTCAGAATTCAAACGTAAAACATCTTCGTCGAACCAGATTTTACGGCCTCCAAGTGTGGAGCCACCTTTTTGCTTCAGCGCGATTTTGTGGATCTCACACTTGGTCAGTATATTTCCCATTGAAGCGCGGCCCTTGATGGCCAATTCGCTGAAATCCACTTCGAAAATGAGTTTCTTGATGCGTGGTTTGGGTTTCAGAGTTACCCGCAAAACTTCGGCTTCGCCATTGGGGTTTTCGCTGAAATACAGGATTCGTGAACCCGGAGTACCCTGGGTCAGATCGTATTCTTTGTCGCGGGTCGCCCCGGTTACGGCAATACGTTTCATATAAATGAACCCGGCTTTCCCGTCGCGATAAACCACGTTATAAATGGTGCGATTATCATTTTTCTTGAAAATCGCGATGTGCAACAGGTTCTTGCCAATGAATGCTTTTTCCGAAACTTTGGAAACGAGATAAGTTCCATCCTTCCTGAAAACGATCACATCATCCATGTCGGAACAATCGCAGATATATTCAGCTTTTTTCAGGCTGGTTCCCATGAAGCCTTCCACCCGGTCGACATATAATTTTTCGTTGGCAATCACCACTTTCGAGGCCACAATGTTCTCGAAATTCCGGATTTCGGTTTTGCGTTCACGTCCTTTTCCGTATTTGACTTTCAGACGTTCGAACCATTCGATGGTGAAGGGAATGATGTTTTCAATCTTGAGATTAATTTCTTCAATTTCAGCTTCAATGGCCAGTAAATGATCGTTTGCCTTGTCGGTATTGAATTTCAGGATACGTGCCATTCGGATTTCCATGAGTTTCAGGATATCCTCCCGGGTCACTTCACGTTTCAGCTTTGGTTTCCACGGAGTCAGGCGCAAATCAATATGATCGATCGCCTCATCCATATTGGCCGAATCTTCAAACTCTTTGTCTTTATAGATGCGTTCTTCGATGAATATTTTTTCGAGCGACGAGAAATGCCAGGCTTCTTCCAGCTCGCCGCGCCTGATTTCAAGTTCCAGTTTTAACAAGGCAACCGTCTGGTTGGTATTGATTTTCAGGATTTCGCTGACGCCGATAAACTTCGGTTTGTCGTCTTCGATGATGCAACTGTTGGGCGAAATGGATACTTCGCAATCGGTAAAGGCGAACAGGGCATCAATTGTTTTATCCGACGACATTCCGGGAACCAAATGGATCATGATTTCAACTTTGTCCGAAGTATTGTCGTCAATTTTGCGAATCTTTATTTTGCCTTTGTCATTGGCTTTGATGATTGATTCGATTAATGTAGCAGTAGTTTTTCCAAATGGAACTTCGGTAACCACCAGTGTTTTGCTGTCCTTTTTCTCAATTTTTGCCCTCACTTTGATCGACGCTCCTCGAATTCCATCGTTATACCGCGAAAAATCACCTGAACCACCAGTCGGAAAGTCGGGATACAACATAAAATCTTCGCCACGTAAATAGGCTATTGCAGCGTCAACCAGTTCGATGAAATTGTGAGGAAGTATTTTACAAGCCAAACCAACGGCAATTCCTTCGACGCCCTGAGCCAACAAAAGCGGAAATTTCACCGGAAGAGCCAATGGTTCCCGGTTTCTGCCGTCGTACGATAATTTCCAGTTGGTCGTTTTCGGATTGAAAACCACATCAAGTGCAAATTTTGAAAGACGAGCCTCAATGTAACGGGGAGCAGCTGCTCCATCGCCGGTCAGAATGTTTCCCCAGTTTCCCTGACAATCAATCAGCAGATCCTTTTGGCCGAGCTGAACCAAAGCATCACCAATGGAAGCATCGCCATGCGGGTGGTATTGCATCGTTTGCCCGATGATGTTGGCCACCTTGTTGAAACGTCCATCGTCCATCACATTCATGGCATGGAGAATGCGCCTCTGAACCGGTTTCAGGCCATCTTCGACATACGGAACCGCGCGCTCCAAAATTACATACGAAGCATAATCCATGAACCATTGCTGGTACATTCCCGACAGGTAGGTGATGCCGTCTTTTTTCTCTTCAGACTGGATTTCGTCTTTGTTGATATTTTCTTCCGTCATTTCTGCTACTGGTAATTAAACTCAACTTTGCTTTGGATAACAATTTCATTCAGGATATGATTCAGATAGCCTAGATGTATGGCTTCTTTGAACCGGTCAGTTAATATTGGAATGTTTATCACTTCTTCAATGCAAGCCATATACTTTTCAACTATTGCTTTGATCGGATAAAGTTTATTCGCATTTTCCTGAAGTCGGTTTTTTAGTATGTCAACACTATCTCCTGATTTAATGACGAAGGTGATTGGAAACTTTTGGATTTTGTCAATATCCAGAAAGTATTTTTTGAAATCAACCGTTTCCGTAACTTGAAAGAAACGACCTAAGGGTTTCATTACAAAATCAATACCTCCATCGTTGGCATTTGTCCTACCAGTCTTGTAAAGTTTGAGATTTTCTTTGGTAAGGCACTCCAAATCAAATCCCCAGAATATTTTCTGATCATGATAATAATATTTGAGTATTGAATAGCTAACAATTTGAAATAGCCTTGCATCAACATGAATCGCAAGCAGACTGCATATAAAATCCTCCACCTTCTCCTGTGACTCTTTTCCAATTTTCTGAAGTTCGTTGCAGGTTTCAATAAAAAGATCAAAAGCCCCTTGTTTTGACTTTGCATATTTATCAACAACTTGAATAACAGCTTCTGAAATATTGAAATTTGTATTTCCAATATTTATTATAAGAAGGTTTTCATTGAACCAATATCTATTCGTTTCAAGGTTACGAATGATAGGAATATAATCAGCATTTGGGAAATATTTTTGAAATTCAGCATTCAACCGATTGTTTAACGCGTGGTTTTGCAATTTTCCACCAAATGGCAATTCCCTTTGTCTATTGAACAGCCTACTAAATTCTGCTCCTGCATATTCTGAATAATCACGTCTTTTATCAAAACCTTTGACTAAATAATCTTCAATAATAACATAAATCGCATACAGATTTGCAAAACTGGAACGGGCTTTCGATCCTCTGTTCGCCGATCTCGTCTTTTCATTAATATACTGGAATAGTAGGCTTTTCTCAAAAATTTCCTCTGCATGATCACCAAAATGCTCTTCCAGAACCGATTTAATCGTTGCCGTGAAGGTATGTTCCATTGGGTTCTTCGAATAAAGTTAAATTGTATGAATTCGATATTTTTTCAGTCTCAAAAGTTCTAATCTCCTTCTTTAGTTTTTCACCTTTGAATTCGCTGGCCAGTTGCATCCTTCGTAATCCAATTTTCACATACTCATCCTGCAACTCAATTCCTAATGAATTTCTTCCCAGTTCTTTGGCGACATAGCAAGTCGTAAATGTTCCGGAAAATGGATCCATTACCAAATCCCCAAGATTTGAACTTGCTTTGATGATCCGTTCAAGCAATGCAATTGGCTTTTGTGTTGGATGGTTCTCGTACTCGTCCATGCGATACCTGACCCGGGGAAATTCCCAAACGTTGCCTGGCACTTTTTCAGAACTGTAAACTGTTGGAACAGTCTTTCGGTAATCAATCAGCTTCCGTTTGGCCCCGGTTTTGGCTTCTACCAAAATATCATGCGTGTTAAATGTGTAATTGTTCCGATCTTTTACGCAAAAAAGAATTGGCTCGTACATTGAACCATAGTATTTTTTTGCCTGAACTCCTGAACTGTCATAAGACCAAATAATCCTGGAAAGTATATCGAGTTTTTTTCGAAGGTAAATGTCAAAAAATGGCATAAACTGAGTAGCCGTCATCACATAAAAACTACCGGTAGGCTTTAATTTACGCAAACATAAATCAAGCCATAAGCAACACCATTCCAGATATTTATCTTCGGTATCCCACTTTTCTTTATGGCCATTAAAATTCTTGCCAATATTGTACGGAGGATCGGCGAAAATCAAATCAACCGAATTGTCCGGAATATTTGTGAGTGCTTCAACCGCATCTCCTAATATGATTTGATGTGCCTTATTTCCAAATACTTCCATAACTAAATTCATTTTTAAGCTGTTTCCCGCTTCTACTTAATCACGGGGTGACTTCGAGTCACCCCGTGATTAAAAGTCTCATTAAAAATCATCCTTTTCGACATACAGATTATCGATAATAAAGTCTTGCCGCTCAGGCGTATTTTTGCCCATATAAAATTCGAGCATCTTTGCGACCGATTCGTGTTTTTTCATCTGGACCGGATCGAGACGAATATCCGCGCCGATAAAGTTTTTAAACTCATCCGGAGAAATCTCGCCCAAACCTTTAAACCGGGTTATTTCGGCCGTTTTTCCAAGTTTCTGTATGGCCGAAACCCGTTCCTCTTCCGAATAGCAATAGTAAGTTATCTTCTTGTTTCGAACCCTGAAAAGCGGGGTCTGGAATATAAATAAATGCCCCATACGGACAATTTCAGGAAAAAACTGCAGAAAAAAAGTGATAAGCAGCAAGCGGATGTGCATCCCGTCAACATCGGCATCGGTAGCGATGATCACTTTGTTGTAGCGCAGGTCGTCCATGCTGTCTTCAATATTCAGTGCAGCTTGCAGCAGGTTGAACTCTTCGTTTTCGTAAACCACTTTCTTTGTTAATCCATAGGTATTCAGCGGTTTTCCCTTCAGGCTAAAAACCGCTTGGGTGTTCACATCACGCGATTTGGTGATCGATCCGCTGGCCGAATCGCCTTCTGTTATAAAAATCGAAGAATTTTCGCGGTTTTCGCTGGTGCTATTCAGGTGGACCCTGCAATCGCGAAGTTTTTTATTATGCAGGTTCGCCTTTTTGGCGCGTTGTTTAGCCAGTTTTTTAATTCCTGAAATGGCTTTCCGTTCGCGTTCCGATTCCTGAATCCGGCGAAGCAATACTTCCGAAACATCCGGATTTTTATGCAGATAATTGTCCAATTCCTTCTGTACAAAATTCCAGACAAAATTCCGGACGGTGGGTCCTTCCGGACCAATATCTTTGGACCCCAGCTTGGTTTTGGTCTGAGATTCAAATACCGGCTCTTCCACTTTGATGCTGATGGCCGCCACAATGGAAGCTCTAATATCCGACGGATCGAAATCTTTCTTGTAGAAATCGCGGATCGTTTTTACGATGGCTTCGCGGAAAACAACCAGGTGGGTTCCGCCCTGTGTGGTATGCTGACCGTTTACAAACGAATAGTAGTCTTCGCCATACTGGTTTCCATGGGTAAGCGCCACTTCAATATCGTTGCCTTTCAGGTGAATTACCGGATAAAGAGATTCCGCCTCCATGTTGTCTTCGAGCAAATCGCGCAAACCATTCTTCGAATAGAATTTCTCTCCGTTAAATTCAAGCGTAAGTCCGGCATTCAGGAAAGAATAGTTTTTCATCATATTAACCACGTAATCGTCAATATAATGGTAGGCCTTGAACACCGAAATATCGGGGGTAAATGCGACAAAAGTGCCATTGGTCTGATCGGTTGGAAGCACCTCCTTTTCATCAACCAGAATTCCTCCGCTAAAATTAATTTCTTTCACCTCGCCTTCGCGAAAGGATTTTATCAGGAAATGGCTCGATAAAGCATTTACGGCCTTGATTCCAACGCCATTCAAACCCACCGATTTCTTAAAGACTTCGGAATCGTATTTGGCCCCGGTGTTCATTTTCGAGGCCACATCGAGCAGTTTTCCAAGCGGGATGCCCCGGCCAAAATCGCGGACCGTAACCAGTTCGTTGCTGACACGAACCTCAATTCTCTTGCCATTACCCATCATAAACTCGTCGATGGAATTGTCCATCACTTCTTTCAGCAAAACGTAAATCCCGTCATCGCTTGCCGAGCCGTCGCCCAATTTACCAATATACATGCCCGGACGCTTCCGGATATGTTCCTGCCAATCAAGCGTTTTTATTGAACCTTCATCATAATTCGGCATCATAACCCTTTCCAATTTGCAACAAATATAAAGAAAACAAAAGTTGAATCATGTTCCTGACTCCCGACATTAACTAACAAATCATGGTTGAAAACTTATTCAGAAAATACACGGAACAGGGCAGAATAAACCGACAAATTCCTCATTTATCCGTTTGGTTTACAGGTAGGTTTTTTGAATTTCAGGTTTATCATCTGAATATTGATGAGGGAATTCTATTTAATTATCTTTGCGGCGACATGTTTAAAAAGTACATCTACATAGCAATTACAGCGCTTCTGATGGCCTTTCAGGCCAATGCCCAATTTGCACCCGGAGGGACCGGCACCCCCCGGATGGGGACGGGCACCAATCAGGATGACGAAGAGAATGGTCCTGCAAAAAAAAAGAAGGACGAAAAAAAGAACAAACCCAAAATCCCTTCCATCATCAAAACATGGTCGGTTGCTGATGAAGGCTCTTTCTTAAAACCCAGTTTACTTGATACCACCCTGACATTTTACCAAAACTACATACCGTTTAACAAAAGGAGCATCAGCAGTACATTTACCGGGAACAACGGCGGAGCGTACATTTCGAACGATTTCTTTGAAAGGGAACCCAATTCCGATTTTTTTTTCATACACTCGTTTGATGCCTACTGGCTGACCCCATCCCAGATTCAATACATAAACACCACCACGCCATATTCAACACTCGATTACTCTCAAAGTGAAAACAGAGTCGAGCATAACGAAACACGGTTTAATGTCCTTTTTTCCCAAAATGTGAATAGAAAGTTGAACTTCCAATTCATTTTTAACTCTACCAAGTCGACCGGACAATATTTGTTTCAGGAAAATAAATTTCACAACATCGCACTGGTTTCATCTTACACAGGCAGCAAATTTGTTTCGCATTCAAACATTATTTTCAATCGGCTGACAGGTCAGGAGAACGGAGGTCTTGATTCACTATCTAACGGACAAATGCCTCCCCTGATGGGAACCCTGACTAATAACTTCCCGGTGCATATGGATGATGCAACCAACCAAATCAGGAACAATAACTTTTTTACGGTCAATGAATACCGGGTTGGAAAAACGATTGAATCTAAACCGGACACTGCAGGAAGAGTAAAGGATATTTTTATACCAAGGGTCGGTTTTATTTATCAACTGGAATATTCGTACAACGTGCGCAAATTTAACAAGGCCAATGCCAACACTTTTTTTGAGAACAACTATTCGAATAGCAGCAGTACCCACGACAGTCTGAGCTATGGCCGTCTGACCAATATTCTTCAAATCAAATTTTATGAAGCTCCTGACCGGAAATTCACTTTTGGAAAACGAGTTTATATTGGCAACGACCAGCTGGCTTACAATATGTCGACATCGGTGGGCTACTATCCGAAAAACACCTTCAACTCCTTTGCCGGTGGCGCAATTTTCAGGAATGAAGGCAAATTCTGGCAATGGGAAGCTGATGGGCGAATTTACTTTACCGGTTATCGTGCGGGTCAGACCGAATTAAACGGATTTATCAATAAGCCCTTGAGAATAGGCAGGGACACGACCAGCCTTCGCATCGAAGGAAGTCTGAAATCGTTGGTCGCGGAATATTTCGATAACTATTTTTACTCCAATCATTTTCAATGGACAAACAGCTTCAGTAACATCAATATAATGAACATCCGTTCCAGTATAAATTCCCAGGAACTCAAAACCACTGTCGGAGTCAATTATTCACTGATTGGAAATTACATCTACAACAACACAAAGGCATTGCCGCAGCAGGCAGGAACCGAATTGATCGTGCTTTCGGCCTACCTCAATAAAGATTTTAGCCGGAAACACTGGCTGGTTCGCACCCAGCTTTTAGCCCAGAAAGCAAGTAAAGAAGATTACATCCATTTGCCGATTTTTGCCGGATATGTGAGTATGAATTACCTGCTGCTTATTTCAAAAGTTTTGCATACCCAGATTGGTATCGACACCCGGTACAATTCAGCATTTTATGCCGATGCTTATGAACCTGCAACCGCAAGGTTTTACCTGCAGGATAAGCGACTCATTGGAAATTATCCATACATCGACGTCCACGCAAACCTGAAACTGAAGCGCACCCGTTTCTTTTTCATATTCATGAACACCACCTCGGCATTCCTTGACAATTATTACGTGGCACCCGATTATCCCTATTACCTGCATACGTTCCGGTTTGGGCTTTCGTGGTCATTCTACGACTAGAAACTGAGAGATTGAATTACTAAATACTGAAATGGTCGATCATATCGGCGTTAAAAGGTTGTTAATCCACCCAGAATTTCAATCAGTTCAGCCAGGATCATGGCTGTTGCTCCCCAGATAATTCCGTTGTCGGAAGGAAAGTATTTTACAGTTAAAGGTCCGGTAAAGGTTTGAAGTTCAATTTCAGGAAGTGTTGCATTTTGAATCCAGTCATTGAGGGGGAATAAAATCAACTCGTCGACTTCATTATAATCGACCGTGAACTCTGGTTTTTGGTCGGCCCATGCCAAAAACGGCTGAATGGAAAATTGGCTGACTTCGACATACAAATCAGATAATTTTCCCAGAATTTCAATGGCCGAAGTATCAATTCCAACTTCTTCATGCGCCTCGCGCAGCGCGGTCATTTCAGCTGAAAGATCTTCTTTTTCAACTTTGCCTCCCGGAAAACTGATCTGCCCGGGATGGTTTTTCATGGTAGAAGGACGCCTTGTTAAACATACAAATAAGCGATCGCCTTCCGGAAAAATTAAAACCAACACGCTGCTCATTTTTACTGAAGAAGATTCGTCTTCCACAGTTTTTAAACGTCGCCCTGGCGGGAGCATTTTACTGTGCGCATTGCTGCCAGGCAGTTCTGACAACAAGGAACTCTTCAGGTAATATTTGAGTGTTTCGTACATTTCGTGTTCAGTCACAGTGTTCAGTAGTCAGAAAACAGTCATTGGTGGTCATTTACTTCGCGTCAAAATGCAATGAATGACCATAAATGACTTAATGACAACTAATGACATTTTTCTAATTCAATCCATCAGTCCTTCAATCCATCAATCTATTCGAAGCGGATTGTTTTTTCAGGAGAAACTTTGGTTATAAAATATGAAGGCACAAGCAACATCATGATCGTGATCACAATGGTCCCGACATTGAGTAAAACAATATGCCACACATCCAGCTTAATCGGCACGAAATCCAAAAAATAGGAAGACGGATCCAGCTTCATGATATGCGAATATTGCTGAAGCAGACAAATTCCAATTCCCAGGATGTTTCCCCACACCAAAGCTTTCAGGATAAGCAGAACCGAAAAATACAGAAATATATTACGGATACTCCAGTTACGGGCTCCCATCGCTTTCAGGATTCCGATCATTTGTGTGCGTTCAAGTATAATAACCAGCAGGCTCGAAACCATATTGAACCCGGCAACCATCACCATCAGGATGAGGATGACCCATACATTCATGTCAAGAAGGCTTAACCAATCGAAGATATGCCTGTATTTTTGCTTGATGCTGACGACCTGCAATACCGGGCTATCCGCATTCGTATTTCGAAGCAGTAAGTCGCGAACCGCCTTTTCCTCTTTGGGAAGTTCATTAAAATCGTTGACAAGGATTTCAAAACCACTCACCTCATCGTTTCTCCAGTTGTTCAGTTTCCGGATGTGGTTGATGTCGACCAGCACAAACATGCGATCGAATTCCTCGAGACTGGTTTTGTAAATTCCGGCCAGCTGAAACTTGCGTTGACGCGGAATGGCCTCCGATTCGTGAATAAAAAACATGGTCAAATCGTCGCCCAACTTGAGTTTTAACAAGTCGGCCATTTGTTTTGAAACCCACACCTGGTTGCTACGAATGGTATCCTGAACCAAAAAAGGCTCTCCGGATACCTTGTTCTCCTGAAAAAACGACCAGTCAAAGTCGGGCCCGATCCCTTTCAGCACCACTCCCTGAATTTCGTCGTTGGTGCGGATAATTCCCGGTTTGGTAGCAAAAATTTGTATATGCCGGATTCCCGGAATCGCTTTCAATTCCTGAATAAAAGGCTGGTTTTGACTGATCGGACTGGTTTCGTAGGATTGGTTGGAATCGAGATTATCAATCTGCAAATGAGAACCAAACCCAATGACTTTACGGGCAACTTCGGATTTGTACCCGGTAACAATGGCAACCGACAAAATCAGCACCACCAAACCCAGAACAATGCCGAAAAGGGCAATATTCACGATCCGGTGCGAAAGACTGTTCCGGTTTTCCCTGGCAGAAAAAATCCGTCGGGCGATATAAAGGTTTATGTTCAAAATACTAATATATCAGTTTAAATACTGAAAAAAGGAAAAAGGAAATCCGGAAAGTCTTTCCTTTTTCCTTTTTCCTATTTTATTATTTCTGTTCTGTCCGTTCATTCACAAAAGGCAATACAAGCATCGAAATCAAACCTCCAACAATAAGTAAGATTGTCGAGCTTCCGTGCGCAACCAGGGCGAAAACGGTTGCATCGTCGTTGGCCACTCCGTAGAGTGCAAGGCCCTGAATGACCATAAAATGCCAGGCTCCAATTCCTCCCTGAACCGGGGCGACCATTCCAAAACTTCCCAGTACGAAAATCGTCAAACCTGCCAAAGCCGTCAGATGGGATGTGAACCCAAAAGCAAAGAAGACGCAAAACAGCGTGGCATAATATAAAAACCAAATAGCCAGGGTGTGAAAAATAAACGCACCGACCCTTTTCATCTTTCCAATGCTCCTCAGACCTTCGACAAACTGAAGCGCATATCCCATCACTTTTTTCATGAGGACACTCTGCCTGATTTTATGACGGGCCAGCCAAAGAACCAGAAGAAAAAGCACTCCCGCTCCTATCAAAATTGGAGAATAGATTACCTTATCCAGCTTTTCTTTTACCTCAGGATTATTATCCAGAAATTTCAAGAGCTGCCCAAACTGCGTGAAAACGGTCAGCAGAAGCAAAAGCAATAACATAAGCACATCAATCAACCGCTCCACTACCACAGTTCCGATCAGTTTCGAAAAGGGAATTCTTTCGTAGCGCGAAAGGACGCCGCATTTTGAGATTTCACCCATCCGCGGCAAGGCAAGGTTCATCAGGTAACCCACCATCACCGCAAGAAAAGTGTTCAGAATACGGGGTTTATAGCCGAGAGGTTCTATCATCATATTCCAGCGTACGGTCCGACTCAGGTGGCTGAGCAAACTAAGAAAAATCGAAAAACCTATCCAGTAATAATTGACGTCGTTCTCCAGAATACTTTTAATACGTTTAAAATCCTGGTCTTTGTAGACCATCCAAAATATGAGGATTCCAAGTAAAAAGAAGGAGATGAATTTGAGGGCTTTTATGATATTTTGTTTCAAGTTCTTTTATTTTAATGGATAAGAATGCCTTTGCATTTCCGGATGAATTTAACGTACTTTTGCTGCGGAAAGCAGAAAGCCTTTATTATGGAACCCACTGTATCCGGGTAGCTGGGCAAAAATACCAATTTGTTTTAATTCAGGCTGCCTTTCATCAACATTTTAAGAATCCGGAAAATACCTTCACGAAACATGATGATTGTACGAGCAAAGAAAAATCTGGGGCAACATTTTCTGAAAGATAATGAAATTGCCCTCCAAATAGTGGAAAGCCTTCAGAATAAAAACCGGAACAAAGTTCTGGAAATTGGCCCCGGAATGGGAGTTCTCACGCAGTTCCTGCTTCAAAACGAATCTTTTGAAACCTCAGTGGTCGAGATCGATCGCGAATCGGTGGAATACCTGAACCAGCATTTCCCGGAACTGAAAGACCGCATTATTTCGGACGACTTCCTGCGCCTGAACCTAAACAAGTATTTCGATGAACCCTTTGTTATCATTGGAAATTTTCCGTACAACATTTCGTCGCAAATCTTTTTTAAGGTTCTGGAATACAAAGATCAAATTCCGGAAGTAGTCGGAATGCTCCAGAAAGAAGTAGCAGAAAGGTTGGCAGCCGGACCAGGTTCAAAAGCTTACGGTATCCTGAGCGTTTTCCTCCAGGCGTATTATGATATTGAATACCTTTTTTCCGTTGATGAAGATCAGTTTACACCGCCACCCAAGGTAAAAGGAGGTGTCATTCGTGTCACCCGCAATAAAACCGAACACCTTAACTGCGACGAAAAGCTCTTTAAAAGCGTGGTGAAAATGGCCTTTAACCAGCGGCGTAAAACGATGCGAAACTCCCTGAAAACCATGATTCAAAACGATGAGTTGAAAGCCAATCCCATTTTTGACAAACGTCCGGAACAAATGAGTGTGGCCGAATTCGAGATGATTGTGCGAATGATTGGGGAGCAGGAAGCTGGCGGTTATCAGGCGCAATAGGATTATCCGAAGTCATTCCTGGTCATTCGCTTCACGTCATTGATTGTCAGGTTTTTTCCATTTCGAAGGAATGATTACTAATGACCATGAATGACTACAGCAAAAAGTCTGGAACCCGGAACGCATCTATACACTGTTCATAGCCTCCACCGGATCGAGCCGCGAAGCCGACCACGCAGGAATAAAACCAGCCAATACACCAATTACTCCCGAAATGGTCAGTCCCAGAATAATGTTTGAAAGAGTGAGCGAGATGCTCATGCTCGAAATGTAGTTAAATATGAGTGTTCCGATAAAAATCAGGATCAGTCCAATAATGCCGCCAATCATCGAAAGCACGATGGCTTCGAAAATAAACTGAAGCAAAATGAAGTATTTTTTCGCGCCGATGGCTTTTTGAATCCCGATGATTTTGGTCCGTTCCTTCACCGAAACAAACATGATATTGGCAATCCCGAACCCGCCAACCAGAATACTGAACCCTCCGATGATCCATCCAGCCATATTGAAAACCTTAAAAAAGGAATCGAAGCGGGTTGAAATCAGGCTGACTTCGTTAATCGCAAAGTTGTTTTCTTCCATAGGTTTTAACCGGTGAATCGAACGCATAATCCCTTGAAGTTCAGCAACAAATTCATCGTGGTCGGCATTCGGCTTTGCTTTCACATTAATAGCCTGCCCCTGGTCGCGATCGCGCACGTCTATCATAGTCATGGCATAAACTGCCGGAATATGAACCCGTTTGTCCATACTGGTATCAAACATATCAGTTCCCTTTTTTGTATAAACGCCAATAATCTGAAACCGGTGTCCTTGAATTTTGATCATTTTTCCAATCGGGTCTATCCGATCAAAAAGTTTCGTGGCAAGCTCGTTCCCAATTATGGCAAGGCTGGCTCCAGAATTAAACTCTGATTCCGTAAAGTATCTACCACGCTCTATTTCAAGATTATAAGTATTAATTATTCCTTGAGTAGAAGCAATTATTTGTGTGTTTTCGGCTTTACTATTTTCGAATTGGACAGTGCGATTAAAATTAAAGAAGAAAACGGATTCTTCAATATTTGTTGAACGGCGCATCAATTCATCGGCTTCTTCCATGGTGGGAACCGGGCGGTTGAGGTATTTCCACCAGGGATATTCCGATTCGCCTTCGGGCGGCGCCCATGGCCATTTTTGGATATAAACCATGTTGCTTCCCAGCGAGTTCAGGCTGTTGCGGATATAATTCTCCAGTGAATCAATGACTGTAAAAACGGATATGATAGCAAAAATTCCAATGGTGATTCCCAGCAACGAAAGAAAGGTCCGCAGTTTGTTTCCCTGAAGGGAGTTCGATGCGAACGAGAAACTTTCCAATATTAATCGGGTTAATAGCATGTATTTCGTTTTGAAAAGTAAAGATAACAATCCTGAACCTGAAAATTAGTTCCGAATTTCTGAAATGATTACAGATTTCAACAGAAAATGAAAAAAATATTCAAAATCGGTATGTTACAATTCCCTTAATAAACCGGATTTACTGGAGAAAAAATCAAGGTGTTTTATTATCTTTGAGCCCAAATTACAAACGGATTATAGATGAAGGACTTAAAAAAGATTAAATCGGCCTTAATTTCAGTCTATCACAAAGATAAGCTGGAAGAAATCGTCAGAAAACTAAACGAACATCATGTTACACTATATTCAACCGGAGGAACTCAAAGCTTCATCGAAGAATTGGGCATCGCGGTTACCCCGGTCGAGGAACTGACCAGCTACCCTTCGATTCTCGGAGGACGCGTCAAAACCCTGCACCCAAAAGTTTTCGGAGGAATCCTGAACCGCAGGGACAATTCGGGCGACCAGCAACAAATAACCCAATACGAAATTCCTGAAATTGACCTGGTGATCGTTGATTTGTATCCGTTCGAAGAAACCGTTGCTTCCGGCGCTTCGGAAGAAGACATCATCGAGAAAATTGATATCGGCGGAATTTCGCTGATCCGTGCTGCAGCGAAGAACTTTAACGATGTAGTTATTGTTTCGTCGCGTAACCAGTATCAGAAACTGCATGATCTGCTCGTTGAAAATGAAGGTTCGACAAGCCTCGACGACCGCAAAGAGTTTGCACGGCTGGCATTTGCCACTTCATCTCATTACGACAGCGCCATTTTCAATTATTTCAACGGAGAAAAATCGGAAGAAGCCCGAATCAGTGTCAACAACGGACAGGTTTTGCGATACGGAGAAAACCCGCACCAATCGGCCAGTTTCTTCAAATTCGACAACAGCAATTCAGAAATCACCCTCTCAAATGCAAAGGTTTTACAAGGCAAGGCGCTTTCGTATAACAACATGCTCGATGCCGATGCAGCCTGGAAATCGGCCAGCGATGCATTCCATTCGGTTATACACATCCAACATAAAGTGGCAGTTTCGGTAGTCAAACACCTCAATCCATGCGGATTGGCTGTGACCGACAACATCATGAAATCGCTCGAACTGGCCTGGGCCGGGGATCCGGTGAGTGCCTATGGCGGAATTATCTGTTTTACCGGAGAAGTTGACCAGGCCATTGCCGAATGGTTCGACAAACGATTTGTTGAAATCATTATTGCTACCTGTTATACTTCTGAAGCGCTGGAGGTTCTGGGCAAAAAGAAAAACCTTCGGGTTTTGGAAACACCGGTTAAACCTGAGATCACCCGAGAAAAGCTATACCGTTCAATCAGTGGCGGTTTGCTCATTCAGGATGAAGATGAAGGTTTGGAAACCGAATTCAAGAATGTGACAAAAATACAGTTCGACAGCAATAAAATGAATTTGTCGAAGTTTGGTATTACTGCATGCAAGCATTTGAAAAGTAATGCCATTGCGTTGGTAACCCAAAATCAGGACGGTTCGTTCTGGCTGACCGGTGCCGGAATGGGGCAACCCAACCGTCTCGACAGTTTACGCCAGTTGACTATCCCGCGATTTAACCTGAAAGAAGGAATCCATATCGAAGATTCTGTCCTTATTTCAGACGCTTTCTTCCCATTCCGCGACAGTGTTGAAGCTGCCAACGAATTTGGCATCAAATACATTGTTGAACCCGGAGGCAGTATCCGCGATGAAGAAGTGATCGCTGCCTGCGACGAATTCGGGATCGCCATGATATTTACCGGAGTACGTCATTTCAAGCATTAAGATCAGGAAAGAGTCAGTAGTCATTAGGAATAAATCTAATGACCTTTTTCCTAATGACTAAAGATTGACATTTTATAGTTTTACACTAAGAAAAAAAGATATACCAATGGGATTATTTTCATTTCTAACCCAGGAAATAGCCATCGACCTCGGAACCGCCAATACGATCATTATCCACAACGATAAGATCGTAGTTGATGAACCATCCATCGTTACCATCGACCTGAAAACCGAGAAACTGGTTGCGATTGGCGAAAAAGCCCGTCAGATGCAGGGAAAAACGCATTCAAACCTGAAAACCATCCGCCCCCTTCGGGATGGTGTAATTGCCGACTTTAACGCTGCTGAGCAGATGATCCGGGGGATGATCAAGATGATGAATCCCAAGTCACGATTTTTTGCACCTTCGCTCCGGATGGTAGTTTGCATTCCATCAGGATCGACCGAAGTTGAAATCCGTGCGGTACGCGACTCGGCTGAACATGCCGGAGGACGCGATGTGTACATGATTTACGAACCTATGGCCGCAGCTATTGGTATTGGTTTGGACGTGGAAGCTCCCGAAGGAAACATGGTTGTGGATATCGGTGGCGGAACCACAGAAATTGCGGTGATTTCGCTCGGAGGATTGGTTACCAACAAATCGATCCGCATTGCCGGCGACGACCTGACCGCCGACATCATGGAATATATGCGCCACCAGCACAACATCAAAATAGGTGAACGTACTGCTGAAGAAATTAAAATCAACGTAGGTTCGGCTTTGTCGCAACTCGAAAATCCACCGGCGGACTACGTCATTCAGGGACCAAACCAAATGACTGCCCTTCCGATTGAAGTTCCGGTTTCATATCAGGAAATATCGCATTGTCTGGAGAAATCAATCACCAAAATTGAAACAGCCATCCTCAGTGCCCTGGAACAAACACCACCTGAATTGTATTCGGATATCGTTGCCCGCGGAATCTGGCTAGCAGGTGGCGGGGCTTTGCTGCGGGGGTTGGCCAAGCGTTTTACTGATAAAATCAATATTCAGTTCCATGTTGCCGAAGATCCTTTACGTGCCGTTGCCCGCGGAACCGGAATCGCGCTTAAGAATGTGAATAAATTCTCTTTCCTGATCAGATAAAACTGAAAAAGAAGGAGTATAACCTTCCGGCTAATGAGAAGTTTATTTCGTTTCTTAATCCGAAATTATTTTTTGATGCTATTCCTGGCACTCGAAGCCTTTTCCTTGGTTTTGATTGTCAGTTTTAACAACTACCAACGGGTCACTTTTTTCAATTCAAGCAATGATCTGGTAGGTACGGTTTACGAAAAGTTCAGTCACTTCGACGATTATTTCAGCCTAGGGCAGACCAATGCCCATCTTGCCGCCGAGAATGCTTTCTTACATAAGCAAGTCCAGATGCTTCTCCGGAATCAGGAAAAAATCACGATAAACCGGCCCGATACTGTTGAGGCTCCTGCCTATGTTTTCACGGCAGCCAAGATCATCAACAACTCAACAAACAAACAATTTAATTATATTACCTTGAACAAAGGTTCGAGGAACGGGATCAGGCCCGATATGGGGATCATCAACGATCAGGGAGTTGTTGGAGTAATCACTAATGTATCGGCCAACTATTCTACGGGACTGTCTCTCCTGAATAAACGTCTCAGTATTCCGGCCAAAATCACCCGGAGTAATTACTTCGGAGCTTTGGTCTGGGATGGCGAGCATTCCAATTCGGCCGACCTGAAAGAAATACCATTCCACATCACTGTAAACGTGGGTGATACCGTCGTTACCAGTGGTTATTCAAACATTTTTCCGGAAGGCATCACGATCGGCACGATCAAAACCTTTGATGTTGAAAGCGGAACTAACTTTTATAATATCAAAGTTGAACTGTCGACCAATTTCAGGACCCTGAAATACGTTGAAGTGGTTCAGAATACCAAAAGATCCGAAATCATCAAACTGGAATCAAACAACACGGGCGAATGATAAAAGATCTGGGAAAATATGCGATCATGTTTGTAGCGCTCGTTTTGGTTCAGGTTCTCATCCTGAATAACATCCAGGTGAGCGGGCTGATCAATCCCTACGTTTATATTTTGTTCATCCTTCTCTTGCCATTTAACATTCAGGGATACCTGCTTTTAGGGTTTTCATTTCTGATTGGAATCACGGTGGACGTATTTAATGGCACACCCGGGGTGCATGCCGGAGCAACCGTGCTGCTGGGTTTTCTTCGTCCATCCATCGCCCGGTTAGTTTCCTCGCGCGAGATTATTGAAAAGGGCAGTATGCCCAACCTGACCGTATTAGGTTTTGCCAATTTTTTGAAATATACAGTCATTGCCGTTTTGATCCATCACCTGTTTCTCTTTTATGCAGAGGCATTTTCCTTTGGCGATTTCTTCGAAACCTTCCTGCGTTACATCATCAGCAGTGTTTTTTCAATTTTGATTATCTTGGGCAGCCAATTCATCGTTTTTAAAAATTAACACAGGTGGATACTTTTTCGAAACGTAAGTTTATTGTTGCCGGTATCATGCTTGCGATTGGAGCGATCTTCATTCTCAGGCTTTTCAGCATTCAGATCACCAACAAAACCTACAAGCAGTTTGCCACCCGGAATGTTCTCCGGAGAATAACCGTTTTTCCTGCCAGAGGTTATATCCTGGACCGCAACGAGAAACTGATGGTTTACAACAAAGCCGCCTATGACTTGATGATTATTCCTCGGGAAACAAAGGCATTCGATACGCTGGAATTATGCCGGATCGTGCAACTGGAAAGACAAGATTTGCGGGATGCCATCCGGAAGGCCAAACAATACTCAAAATACAAACCATCGATCATTGCTGGCCAGATTTCTCCGGATGTTTATGCCCCGCTTCAGGAAAAATTATACAAATACCCCGGATTCTTTGTCCAGACGCGTACTTTGCGCGAATACCCCAGTAAAAGTGCGGCTCAGGCGCTGGGTTTTGTGGGTGAGGTAAACCAGAAAATCGTCGATACTGACCATTACTACCAGTCGGGCGATTACATCGGTGTGAGCGGACTTGAAAAGGCTTATGAAAAGGAGCTTCGCGGAATAAAAGGCGTCCGAAATTCCATGGTCGATGTTCACAACCGCGTGAAAGGCAAGTACAACGAAGGCGCTGAGGATACCACGGCCGTTCTGGGTCAAAACCTGATTACCGGATTTGATAAAGATCTGCAGGCCTACGCCGAATTGCTGATGACAAACAAGCGGGGCGCCATTGTAGCCATTGAACCCTCCACCGGAGAAATTATGCTCATGGTCAGCGCCCCATCGTACGACCCCAACCTCCTGGTTGGCCGCCAGCGCAGCACCAACTACAGCATTCTCGACCGCGATTCAATAAACAAACCCATGTGGAACCGGGCTATTATTGGCCGGTATCCGCCTGGTTCAACATTTAAGCTCGCCAATGCGCTGATTGCTCTGGAAGAACACGCCATTTCTCCATCTGACCGATTTTCGTGCGCAGGAAAAGTCAATTCTCCCATTAAATGTACGCACAGTCACGTCAGCCCGCTGGCTATACGCGAAGGTATTCGTGAATCATGTAATTCATTCTTCTGGAATACCTTCCGGCAGATCATGAGCCACAAATCAAATTCGGCTGAAAGTTATCAGACCTGGCGCGATTACATTACCAGTTTTGGATTTGGCACAAAGCTCAACCCGGAATTATCTTCGGAAGTGAAAGGGAATATCCCTGAAGTTGCCCTTTACGACAAGTGGTATACTCCCGGGCACTGGAACTCGATGACCATCCGCTCACTGGCCATCGGTCAGGGCGAAATCGAGGCAACACCTTTGCAAATGGTAAACCTGGTGGCAATGATAGCTAACCGGGGTTTTTATATTGAACCTCATATTGTCAGGGCAATTCAGGATGTTAACCGGGAAGTACGCCTTCTCCAATATGAAAAAAGAGAGGTCAATATTCGTCCTGAAAACTTCAGTATTGTCATTGGCGGGATGCAGGCCGTCATTGAAGAAACAAAGCTGCAATACACTGTGAAGAATGAAAAATTTATCATCTGCGGTAAAACCGGGACTGTTCAAAATCCGCATGGCGCCGATCATTCAGCCTTTGTAGGTTTTGCCCCAAGGGATAATCCCAAAATCGCCATCGCAGTTTTCATTGAAAATGCGGGTTTTGGAGCAACCTATGCTGCCCCGATCGCCGGTCTGCTCATGGAAAAATTTCTGAACGATTCGATCGCTCCCAAACGAAAAGAGTTGGAGCAAAAGTTGATAGAAACCGATTTGTTGAATGTTGTTGAAGTAAAGAAGAAACTTTAATTCTACTTTAACAGATTCAATTCGGAGAATGATTTTTCAGCTTTTTCACCCCGTCCATAAAAGGAGAAAGCTAAAAAATCAACCTTTCCCTTCAGGGATTCAGGGTAAAAAAGGTTGATTTTTCAAATACGTTAAAGTAGAATTTAAGTGGAAAAGAAAAACAACGTTTGGGAAAATGTCGACTGGATTACCATAGGCATCTATCTGGCCATGATGTTCATCGGCTGGATCAATATTTATGCTGCGGTATACAACGAGGAGCACAAAAGCATTTTCGACATGACCCAGGTTTACGGGAAACAGCTCATGTGGATTGGTGCTGCAGTCTTTATAGCGGTGCTGATGATTAATACCGACTCCAAGTTTTTTGTCACCTTTGCTTTTCCAATCTACATAGCCATCACGTTTCTCCTGATACTGGTGCCATTCATCGGGACGACGATCAATGGAGCCAAATCGTGGATTCAGATTGGAAGTTTTTCGCTTCAGCCCTCCGAATTTATGAAAATGGCCACCTCGCTGGCATTGGCGCGATACATCAGTTCATACAACTTTAAAATGCACAGCTGGAAATCGATGGCAACTCTGGCGGGCATACTTTTTATACCGGTGGGCCTGATATTTTTACAGAATGATACCGGATCAGCAATTGTTTTCGGCGTATTTCTTCTAGTATTATACCGGGAAGGACTGAATGGAATCGTCTTGTTTTTCAGCTTTCTGATTGTCCTGGTGTTCATTCTCACCATGATACTCGATCCGTTTATTACGATCCTGATCCTGACCGTAGCTGCATTCATCATCAATTACCTGATGAAAAAGAAGTGGCAGCGAACCGTAATTGCAATTAGTGTCTTTGTGGGTGTCTTCACATTTTTCTACCTCCTCAACTATTTTCTGCAGGGAACGGTTGATCCTTTGTATTTCCTGATGTTTGCCGCTTTGGTCACTTGTACCGTGTTTTTTATATGGGCAATGGTGCTTAAAAAAAGGAGCCTGGCAATTTTAATCGGGATTTATTTTGGAAGTGTTCTTTTCTCAGTATCCGTCGACTATGTATTCCACAACATCATGGAAGAGCACCAGCGAAACCGAATCAATGAGCTACTTGGAATACAATCGGATATACATGGTACCGGGTACCACGTAAACCAATCAAAAATTGCCATCGGATCGGGAGGTCTTTTTGGGAAAGGATTTCTCCAGGGAACCCAAACCAAATTCGATTTTGTGCCTGAACAAAGTACCGACTTCATATTTTGCACCGTTGGAGAAGAGTGGGGATTTCTGGGAACCACCACCGTAGTATGTCTGTTTTTAGGCTTGCTGATGCGGATTATTTTCCTTGCAGAGCGAAATCGCTCCAGATTCAGCCGGGTTTACGGGTATTGTGTGGCCGTCATCTTGTTTTTTCACTTTGCGGTCAATATTGGTATGACTATTGGTTTGGCACCGGTTATCGGGATACCTCTGCCCTTTTTTAGCTATGGAGGCTCCTCATTGTGGTCGTTTACCGTGCTTCTTTTTGTGTTCATCCGACTCGATGCCAGCCGTTTCGAACAACTTAGTTTCTAGAAACCAAAATCCAGAATCCAAATTAGCTCACCAAAAAAGGGAAATCTGAAAACAATCAGAATTCCCTTTTCCAGCGAAAAGCTACTCCATGATTTTTAGCTGCCCTAATTTATGAAAAGACAAACCAGAGTCTGACAAACCCAGTTTATACTCTGGAATCACATGATCTTATTCCATTATTTCACCGCCTTTTGCTAATGCAACCAAGCCACCCATTGCGCCAAGGTTCATAGAATCCAAAGCCGAGCTTGGAACAATGACCATAGATCCTTTTTCTTTCAAACCCTCAAACAACATGTTCATACCGCGCAAATGAAGTGCTACAGGATTATTTATGTATTGAAGGCTGGCTTCAGCAAATTTTCCAGCTATTTCAGTTTCAGCTGTACCCAATATGACACGAGCCTGACGTTCGCGCTGAGCCTGGGCCTGTTTACTCATTGAGTCAGCAAGATCTTTTGGAATTATAATATCCCTGATTCCCACATTTTGGCAGGTAATTCCCCAGGGATTGGTATGAGCGTCGAGTATAACCTGAAGTTCAGTTGATATCTTCTCGCGATCTGAAAGCAAATCAGACAATTCGTACTTTCCAATCGTATCTCTTAAACCGGTTTGTGCAACGTAGGTAATTGCCTTTTCATATTCCTGAACTTCTAGGGCAGCTTTTTCCACATCCCAAACGGTCCAATAAACCACCGCATCCACATTTACGGGTACTGTATCTTTGGTCAGGGTTTCCTCCGCTTTAATGCTGGTGACCCGAACTCTTTGATCCACATATTTGGCGATACGATCAATAATTGGAATAATCAGAAAAAATCCAGGTCCTTTTAAACCGGTAAATTTTCCCATTCTCAACACGACCGCTTTTTCCCACTGATCGGCAATGTGGATCGTTGAAGAAAGCAAAATAGAGACTAATATTCCGCCTGAGAGAATCGGAATATTAATGATTTGAAGATAAAATAATGCGCTGCAAACAGCACCTAAAACAAGAAATAAGGTAACAGAAATTGGATTAAAATAGTTGTTAGTTTCCATTTTTTTGGTTTTTAAGTTCATCAATCAATTCATCAATTGTAAAGCCGTAGCTTAAAGTAATTGTCGTAAATTCCTGAATTATACTTTGAAGTTTATGTCGACGTTCTGATTCAAACACCTTATTTTCGACCGCACTTATAAACGTGCCGGTTCCCTGCTGAGTTTCCAATATATCCTGAATTTCAAGTTCCTTATAAGCTTTTGCAACTGTATTCAGATTAACTTTCAGTTCAACGGCTAAAGATCGTACCGTTGGCAGTTGCTCTCCTGCTGAAAGATTTCCTGATGCAATCCCAAATCGTATCTGGTCAATAATTTGCCTGTAGAATGGGATTCCTGTTTTTAGATTCAGAACAAACTTAATCATATTGTACCGTTTTACTGTTGTACTATCTCTATAGTACAAATATACAACAAAAATTGACAGAGTGGTTCTGTTTCTGCATTTTTTTTCAAAAAAAAATCAAAAGCAAAAACAAACAAAAACAGGGACCGAAGTCCCTGCTCTATACTTATTAAAATGTTCTGACGATAGTGAGTTCAATACTACTGTAATCTGTCCGAAGTTAATTCTCCAACCCGATATTTTCCTCTTGTCCTCTTTCCTTTTTACTTCACCTGAACCGCTCCCATGTATTTGACATCGCCAGCGGAGGTGCCCAGGTTGAGGATAAATTCTCCGGAATCGACTTTCCAGTTATTGGTTTTTTCATCCCAATACGCCATGTCCTGAACTTTGATTGGAATCGTAACCGTTTTCGTTTCTCCGGCTTTCAGGAATACTTTTTTAAATCCTTTCAATTCTTTGACTGGCCTCATAACCGGGCATTTTGACTGTGTTACGTAGATTTGTGCAACTTCGGCGCCTGCCACATTCCCGGTGTTTTTAACCGTGAAGCTCATTTTTACAGTCTCGGCCCTGGAATACACTGGCTTGTCGGTGGTTGGTTTCGAAATCTCGAACGTAGTATAGCTGAGTCCGTAACCAAAAGGAAATTGGACAGGAATGGTTTTGGTGTCGTACCAACGGTAACCAACCAAAATATCTTCCTTGTAAATTTCGTGGACACTGTCGCCCGGAAAGCACAATTTGTCAAACGAATGAGCCCCGCAGTCACTCAACTGTTTTGGAAAGGTAAACGGAAGTTTTCCGGAGGGATTTACTTCACCCGAAAGGACGGAAGTCAGTGCATTTCCGGCCTCTGAACCCAGGTACCAGGCCTGAACAATGGCCGGAACTTTATCGACCCAGGGCATCGCTACGGCATTTCCGGAAACCAGGACCACCACTACATTCTTATTCACTTTCTGAATTTCGCTGATCAGCTTATCCTGTCCAAAAGGCAGGTTGTACGATTGACGGTCGCCGCCTTCACAATCCTGGCGATGATTTTTATTCAGCCCGCCAATGAAAAGCACGACATCGGCAGCACCTGCAATTTTGACCGCTGCACTCCTCAATGAATCGGCATTCAATTTGGACGGAATCACTCTTCCATAGGCTGGCGGACCGGAAGCGTAACCCATCGAATACGAAATTTTACTGCCATATTTGGCACACAAAGCCTGAAGCGGAGAAACTTCATTCCTGGCCTTCAGGTTCGAGCTTCCACCGCCGACGGTGAGTTTCCGGGTAGCATTTTCTCCGATTACCGCGATATTCTTCAGTTTCGAAGCATCGAAAGGTAAAAGATTTCCGTCATTTTTTAACAGGACAATTCCATCTTCAGCAATTTTACGGGCAACCTGTGCATGTTCGGGAGTTGCCAAACTTCCATACGGACGCTTGGAATTCATAACAGTACGGAAAATCAGACGCAAAACACGGCTGGCTTTTTCGTCAACCACACTCACCGGAATAGTTCCTTTTTTAAGCTCATCAAGGAAAGGCAAAGCCAGGTAATAATTATCGTAGGCATTGGTCAGCGACCGGGTCATGCCGTCGGTCCCGGTTCCCATTTCAATATCGAGTCCATTCAGAGCGGCTTGTTTGGTGTCGTGAGCGCCGCCCCAGTCAGTGATTACCGTTCCGTCGAATTTCCATTCGCCTTTCAGGATTTTATTCAGGAGCAAATCGTTGTGACAGCAATGTTCGCCGCGAAACTGATTGTACGAACCCATTATGGACCAAACTTTTGCTTCGGTAACCGCCGCCTTAAAAGCCGGAAGATAGATTTCGCGCAGGGCGCGGTCGCTAACCTGCACATCGATATGCCCACGCCAGTTTTCCTGGTTATTCAGGGCAAAATGTTTCACACAAGCGGCTACCCCGTTTTTCTGAACTTCCTGAATGTAGGGAACCACCATGCGCGAGGCCAAATACGGATCTTCGCCCATGTATTCGAAATTGCGTCCGTTCATAGGCGTGCGGTAAATATTTACGCCCGGTCCAAGCAGAACAGCTTTATTGCGATACCGGGCTTCTTCGCCAACAGCCTTTCCATAAATGGCCGACATATCGGGATTCCAGGTGGCAGCCAGACAAGTCAGCGCCGGAAAAGCGGTACACGAATCGTTGGTCCATTTGGCTTCGCCCCAGTTATCCCAAAGGATCTCTTCCCGAACACCATGCGGACCGTCGCTCATCCAAACTTCAGGAATTCCCAGCCGTGCAACTCCCCTGCTGCTGAATTTGGACTGTGCATGGCACAGAGCCACTTTTTCCTCGAGCGTCATCAACGAAAGGGCATTTTTTACCCGTTCTTCAATCGGACGGGTTTCGTCAAGGTAAATTGGTTTGACGGGTTGGGCAATTGTGTTTCCGGCAAGGAAGATCACCAAACTGAACAGAAGAATGCGGCTGACACGATTTTGCATGGATGAAACTATTTAAAGTTAGATTTTATTTTTGAAAGTTTTGAAGGCCAAAAATATCACTTTTTCGGATACCAAATTCGGATAATCGGCAGATTGAAAAAGGATTTCAGGAAATGAAATTTAACTCACAGAGGTTCATTCACAAAGGTCGCATTTCAATGATTTTTTTTTGGATTATTCCCGTATTTTTTTTCAATCCCAGGCTTAGTTTCTGGAATAAAATCTTGATCTTTGTCATAGTTTGACACACAAAATTCAAAACCCCTAAAATCATAAGTCATGTTTAAAATCCAGACCTTAAACAAAATCGATCCGGAAGGATTGAAGATTTTCCCGCTTGATCAGTATGAAATTGCCAGTGAATTTGCTTCTCCCGATGCCATTATTGTCCGCAGTCAGGCTATGCATGATATGGAATTGCCTACAAGTTTGCTGTCGATTGCCCGGGCAGGTGCCGGAGTGAACAACATTCCAATTGAAAAATGCACCGAAAAAGGGATCGTGGTGTACAACACCCCCGGAGCCAACGCCCATGGGGTCAAAGAAATTGTTATTGCCGGAATGCTGCTTGCCTCGCGTGATATCGCCGGTTCGATTGAATGGGCCAAGACCTTAAAAGGAAAAGGCGCTGAAGTTCCGGCCCTGGTTGAAAAAGGGAAAACCAATTTTGGCGGAACTGAAATCCGTGGAAAAACGCTGGCCGTGATTGGTCTGGGAGCAATCGGGGTTTTGGTTGCCAATGCGGCTCAGGCACTGGGAATGAATGTGCTGGGTTATGATCCCTACATTTCAGTAAATTTTGCATGGAAACTGAGCCGAAACGTAAAAAAAGCGGAAGGAATAGAATCTTTGCTTGCGAACGCCGACTTTGTAACTATCCATATTCCTCAAATGCCTGAAACCAAAGGCTTCATCAACAAAGATAAATTGAAGATGATGAAGAAAGGGGTGAAAATCCTAAATTTCGCCCGTGGTGGTCTGGTCAAAAATCAGGATCTGATTGAAGCCATCGAATCCGGAAAAGTCGGGAAATATGTCACTGACTTCCCTGAAGATGAACTGATCGGCGTAAATAACATCATCGCAATCCCTCACCTTGGCGCTTCCACCGAAGAATCCGAAACCAACTGTGCCATCATGGCCGTGAACCAAACGATTGATTACCTTGAAAACGGCAACATTGTGAACTCGGTGAATTTCCCCGACACCCAAATGGAACGAAATGGGGGAACCCGCATCGTTGTTGCAAATAAAAATGTTCCCAAAATGGTCAGCCAGATTTCGGCTCTCCTGGCACAGGAAGGTCTAAACATTGCCAACATGCTCAACAAAAACAAGGATGAAATTGCCTATAACATCATTGATATAGATGGAATGGTTCCTGCTGCCATAAAAGATATGATTTCTGCTATTGAAGGCGTGGTAATGGTCAGGATACTTCCACCGAAATAAACAGCCCCAGCGCCCTGCCTACCGGCAGGCAGGCGTCCCTTCTCCACCAGGAAAGGGAGTTTGAATCCCGTGATTCAAGATCGTACATTTAGTTTAAAATTGCAGGATCGAATGTTTAGTTAAAATGAAAAGTTACCTGCTAACGAAGATTTACCCGGTAAAATAAAGCGCAATTGCTAACTTTGCCGGGTATTTTTTTGAAGCATATAGACCTAGAATCCTACGTCTTCGAAAAATCAAATTCTAATTTATTTCAAACCACATAAAAATGGAAAAAAATCTCGTAACAAAAGCTGCCGATAATGTAAGAATACTCTCGGCTTCAATGGTTGAAAAAGCCAAATCTGGCCATCCGGGCGGTGCGATGGGCGGCGCCGACTTTATTACTGTTCTGTATTCCGAATTCCTGAATTACGATCCGAGTGATATGACCTGGATCAATCGCGACCGGTTCTTCCTCGATCCGGGACACATGTCACCGATGTTGTATTCCATCCTGTCGATGACCGGAAATTACACCATGGAAGAACTTTCAAACTTCCGTCAATGGGGAAGCCCAACACCTGGTCACCCTGAAGTTGAACCTGCACGCGGTGTGGAAAACACCTCCGGACCACTTGGACAGGGCCATGTAATGGCCATTGGGGCTGCCATTGCTGAACGTTTCATGGTTCAGAGATTTGGCGAATGGATGGCTCACAAAACCTATACGTTCATTTCAGACGGTGGCGTACAGGAAGAAATCTCTCAGGGTGGCGGACGTATTGCCGGTTTCCTCGGACTGAATAACCTGATCATGTTCTATGATTCAAATGACATCCAGCTTTCGACTGAAACAAAAGATGTTACCAACGAAGATACTGCAAAAAAATACGAAGCCTGGGGCTGGAAAGTAGTTACCATCGAAGGCAATAATGCTGATGCGATCCGTGCTGCATTGAAAGAAGCTCAGGCAGAAAAAGAAAAACCAACCCTGATTATTGGTAAAACCATCATGGGTAAAGGCGCTTTGAAAGAAGACGGTTCAAGTTTCGAACGTCAATGTGCAACCCACGGAATGCCATTGGGCGAAGCCGGCGCTTCTTACGAAAAATCAATCAAGAACCTGGTTGGTGATCCGGAGAACCCATTCCTTATTTTCAGTGATGTTCAGGCACTTTTTGATGCCCGCAAAGCAGAACTGATTGCAGCAGCGACTCAGAAAAAAGCAGCTCAGCAAGCCTGGGAAAAAGCAAATCCTGAACTGGCTGCAAAACTGGCTAAATTCTTCAGCAAATCAGCTCCGGAATTTGACTTTAGCAAAATTGTTCAGAAAACCGGTTCGGCTACACGTGCTGCATCGAGCACCGTTTTGGCTGCATTTGCCGGTGAAGTTGAAAACATGGTTGTCTCTTCAGCCGACCTTTCCAACTCCGATAAAACCGACGGCTTCCTGAAAAAAACCAAAGCTTTCACCAAAGGCGATTTCTCCGGATCATTCTTTCAGGCTGGCGTTTGCGAACTAACCATGGCTTGTATCATGAACGGGATGGCACTTCACGGTGGTATTATTCCGGTTTGCGGGACTTTCTTTGTGTTCTCCGATTATATGAAACCAGCAGTTCGTATGGCGGCCCTCATGCAGTTGCCTGTTAAATACGTTTGGACACACGATGCTTTCCGCGTTGGCGAAGACGGACCAACTCATCAACCCGTTGAACAGGAAGCTCAAATACGTCTGATGGAAAAACTGAAAAACCACCACGGCAAAAACTCCACTTTGGTGCTTCGCCCGGCTGATGCCGAAGAAGCAACAGTGGCCTGGAAACTGGCTCTTGAAAATATTGATACTCCAACCGCTTTGATCCTTTCACGTCAGAACATCAAAAACCTTCCTTCAAAAGGCGACCGTTATAATGAAGCTCAGCAGGCAGCAAAAGGCGCTTATATTGTTACCGACTCGGAAGGTACACCTGATGTAATTCTGCTGGCCAGTGGTTCTGAAGTGGCCACTTTGGTTGAAGGACAGGTATTGCTTGAAAAAGAAGGCATCCAGTGCCGAATTGTTTCGGTTCCTTCCGAAGGTTTATTCCGCAGCCAGAGCAAAGAATATCAGCAAAGTGTTTTGCCAGCCGGAGTGAAGAAATTCGGTCTGACTGCCGGATTACCTGTTAATCTGGAAGGATTGGTTGCTAGTGAAGGAAAAGTATTCGGTCTGGAATCATTCGGATTTTCAGCGCCATACACCGTTCTGGACGAAAAACTTGGCTTTACCGCCCAAAACGTTTACAACCAGGTAAAGGAAATACTTGGATAATAAATCAAATTACTGATAACTAAAATGGCAGCTCGACTGGAGCTGTCTTTTTAGTTTGTTGAAATCCATTTATTTGCTCTTCAGCCACACTTGCATTTCTCCAGGGCCGCGGTTTGCCCACGAATAATAGGGAATTGCTGCCAGTTCAAGCTTTTCGTTCCGGCCTGAAATGCCCGGTTTTTCTGCTTCACCCTTTAAAATCACTATCCCACCCAGCATTTCCGGGTGAAATTCAGATTTCAAAGGAGCAGATTTGTTCAGCACCAGGTTCAGTACCTGATGGTCTTTAAAATCGGGCCATTCGGTACAATACACGATCGGGCCTCGCATGAGTGCAACCCTGTTGTTATCTGCGGTCAGCTTTTCATTGGCTTCCACCCTACGAACTTCCATGGGTAAAGAAAGTGTCAAAACATCTCCCTTTTTCCACGAGTTGCTGATGATTGCATATCCATTTTCCATTTTGTAACTGGCAGTCTTTGAATTTACTTTCAGTACAAATTTCCTTTCGGGAGAGTGCGCAAAAGAATACAGATCTCCGGGAAGCGGTTTTTCGGATAACCAACCAGGAATACGCACGGCCAATTCGAACGATTTTGTCCCTTCAGGATTGAGGCTGAACTTCACTTCGCCGTCCCATGGATAGCGTGTCGTTTGCTCAATTTCGAGTTTCCCGTTCCCCATCAAAACATTGGCTTTACTTTGAATGAACAGGTTCACATAGAGGCGGGAATCTGTCTGTCCATACATGTAGCCCGGAACAGAAGGAATGAAACGGCACACATTGCTGGGACAACAGGCACAGCCAAACCACTCACTCCGCGAATATTTTCCGGTGGATTCCAGGGGATTGGGATAGAAAAAATGGTCGCCGCTCAACGAAATACCTGAAATCATTCCGTTGTAGAGCGTTTGTTCCAAGACATCAAAGTATTTCGAATCGCCGTGCAGAAGGAAAAGCCTATAATTCCAGTAAATATCTCCGATGGAAGCGCAAGTTTCATTATAAGCTGACAAGTTCGGAAGATCGTATTTCGGACCGAAACCTTCATGACCTGCCTGAGCTCCGATTCCTCCAGTCAGGTAAATTTTATAGGTCACCAAATCGTTCCAAATCCGGTCGAGAGCCTGAACATACAGTTTATCACCGGTCATTGCAGCCACATCAGCCATTCCGGAATAAAGATAAGTGGCACGAACTGCATGGCCGACCGCTTCAGTCTGATCGGTCACCGGAATATGATCCTGCGAATAATCTCCCCGCGAATAAGGCGAATGGTGACCTCGGCTGTCGATAAAAAATTTGGCCAGATCGAGATATTCCCTTTTCCCGGTTACCCGGTACATTTTTACCAGACCCATTTCGACCACCTCGTGACCGGGCGAACGCATCAATTTTCCGGGGCCGAAAGTTCTGACCAGCAAATCAGCATTTTTGATGGCAATATCGAGGAACGATCGTTTGCCTGTTGCCTGAAAATGGGCCACAGCCGCCTCAAACATGTGTCCGCTGTTATACAATTCATGACTGGAATCTGACTCTCTTTCCCATCGCTCTTTACCCGACCACTCATGCGGATGTGCCGGATCGATCGTTCGGGTGGTGTATAAATATCCGTCGGGTTCCTGTGCTTTCCCGATAAAATAAATCAGTGAGTCAATCCGGGCATCCAGAACAGGATCGGGTATGGTTTGCAAAGAATAGCTCGCTCCTTCAATAATTTTGAAGATATCGCTGTCGTCGAAAGGAAATTCTGTACAGAATTTTCCCTCTTTCAAATGACCGGCCACCTTGAAATTGTCGACCCTTCCGGTCTTGTAACATTGATTCAGTGCGATCGGAATGGTTACCTTATGATTCAGTTTGATGCGTGGAGCCCAGAAATCATCAGTCACTTTTACCGATGTGAACGGCACCGGACGGATAGGATAATCGTTGTTGGTTTGACTTCTGGCTGAAAACAGGATTGTTCCGGAGAAAAAAAGCACAATCAAAAATCTGGATTGGAAACGGTTCATTGTTCTTAATTTATGGTTTGAGGTAAGCTTAAAATTGATGACGATAAAAATAATAAAAATGGCATTCGTCTGAGATTAAAATTCTGAATTGATCAATTCAGTAGAACGATCTTATCAACCTAAAGTCGCATAAGAAATATCAGTAAAAAGCGGTATTGAAATCTGATGGCGGAGCTTTACCTTTAGCATCAAATCTGATGAGACAATCGACATGATTAAACGCAAAGAGGTACAGACCATCATCAAAGGCGACAAGCGAATTGTGAATGGATGGGTGATGTACGATTGGGCAAATTCGGTTTACCAGCTTACCATCGCCTCGGCCATATTCCCGATTTACTACAACACCGTTACGCGGAGTGGTAACAATTTCATGGTTTCGTTTTTCGGTCACCAAGTGATCAATACAGTGCTTTATTCGTGGGCAATTGCGGTCGCGTATTTGCTGGTGGCCATTGGTTCGCCGCTTTTTTCATCGATGGCCGACTATTCAGGCCGCCGAAAAGGGTTTATGAGAGCGTTCACCCTAATTGGAGCCATTGCCTGCGGGGCGCTTTTCTTTTTCGACCGGAATCACATCGAACTTGGTGTGGTGGCTTTTTGTCTGGGAACACTGGGTTACGGCGGAAGTATCGTTTTTTACAATTCCTTTCTGCCGGTCATCGCTGAACCCGAAGATCAGGACCGGATCAGCGCCCGCGGTTATTCGATGGGCTATCTGGGCGGTGTTATCCTGCTTCTCTTCAACCTCCTGATGATCATGAAACCGACATTGTTTGGTATCGAACCCGAAAGCTCGCTTCCAGCGCGTATTTCCTTTTTATCAGTCTGCATCTGGTGGATCGGTTTTTCGCAGATCACCTTCAGCCGCTTGCCTAAATATACCTTCAGGAAAAGGATTAAACGCGAATCGGTGCTTACCAACGGGTATAAAGAATTGAGACTCGTGTTTAATTACATCCGAAAATCATTTAAAATGAGTATGTTCCTGACCGGGTTTTTCTTCCTGATGATGGGTTTGCTCACCACCATGTTCATGGCTGCCACCTACGGAGAAAAAGAAATCGGGTTGAAAGAAGACGTGCTCATACCCACCATCCTTGGCATCCAACTGGTAGCTATGGGCGGCGCATGGGGCTTTGCGCGGATTTCTGAAAAACTGGGGAACCTGACTGCACTCATGATTTCGATCGTGACATGGACTTTTGTCTGCATTGGCGCTTATTACATTACCGATGCGCTGGGATTTATCATTGCAGCGCTGGTGATCGGTATTGTCATGGGCGGATCACAGTCGCTTGCACGAAGCACCTATTCAAAAATGCTGCCTTCCGAATCAACCGACCACACTTCGTTTTTCAGCTTCTACGATGTCATGGAGAAATTGGCCACCGTTGCCGGAACCTTTAGTTTTGGCGCTATCGAAGCCATTACCGGAAGCATGAGGAATTCGGTTCTGGCCATCTGCATTTTCTTTATTCTCAGCCTGATTTGCATGCTGATTTTATTCAGCCGCATGAAAATGGAAGCCAAATAATCAGCTGAACATTCCATTTCCGGTGTCTCATCCGCAGCCTCCTGAAAGTCATTAAAATGAATCCTAATCCTTGAGGCGATAAACCATCAACGCATTATTGTGCCTGACGAACAGCTTGCCATCGGCTATGACCGGATGTGCCCAATGCTGGTCCTTTCCCAGCGGAACTTTGAACTTACTGATGATTCGGAATTGTTCGGGAGTTCCTACAGCCAGGGCTATTTCACCATCTTTTTCCGCATAACAGTAAAAAAGTCCGTCGGCATAAATCACAACACCGCCACCCAATTCGGTGCTCATGTGTTTCGTCAAGCCTGTTTGAGCGTCAATACAAAACCATTTGGGCTGAATACGAGCCGAGCCATAAATATAACCGTCTTTCAGGATGAATCCGCCGCTGAGGTTGATGAATTCCTTGTTCCTCCAGGCGATTTCGGCCTTTTTCCCGTCTGGTGACAGTTGAAGCATCACCAACCCGGAACTGTCTTTTCGTGATGCACTCGAAACGAACAGCTTGCCATCGGAATAAACCGGTGTATTGGCATGGATTTTATTATCCTGAAACTGGTGAACCCGCCAGTACATTTCTCCGGTATTGGCATCGAGGCCAATGATGGAACTGGCGGTCAGGTTCACTACCAGACGGTGTCCGTTATGATTGATCAGAATCGGAGAGCAATAAGTTGCCTGTTCCCGGTATGCTGATGACGACCAGATTTTCTTGCCGGTAAACCGGTTCAGTGCAACCAGGTTATTCTCCTTTCCGCCAGGTGTGCAGAATAGTTTGTCGCCATCAATCAGGAGCGATTCTGAGAATCCAAACTGCACCGAATCACATTTGAAATCCTGAAAAAAATCGACATTCCAAACCTCATCCCCGTTTTCCGATTTCAGGCAATAGACTTTGCCATTTCCGCTTTCGATATAAATTAAATCATCGACCAGCGTGGGCGTTGAGCGTGCGCCTGGAAAAATGGAGGTCCAGTCTTTCCCGTAGTTCTTCTTCCACAGGAGCTTTCCTTTCAGGTCGAAAGCAAACAGGAATCCTTCAGAAGTTATGGTGTCCGGAATTCCGGTTGCGAAAAGCTTATCCTTCGCAACCACCACACTCCCCTGCCCGATTCCCAGTCCTTCGAACGACCAAAGCAATTCCGGGCCTTCAGTTGGCCATTGTTTCAGCAAACTGGTCGCAGGATAAATCCCATCGCGATTCGGGCCCCGCCACTGCGACTGGGCTGTTGCCAATATCGAAATACAAAAAGTGGCCAGACAGCCGGCAAAAAAGAAAATCTTATTCACAATCAAATCCTCCTGATATTAAGTTTTTTCATGTATCGGTAGGCGGAGACGCCAATTCATTACAAAGTCCCGATATTACCTGGCCATGTTTTTCATTATAATATCAGTTGAAGATCTGCATTGCCTGAATACCAGTTTTGTTTTCAAAATATACCTGTTTTAATGAGATAATACAGAATTGTCTATCGTTGACTTGTCTTTACCCAGCGGTTTCCATTCGAGTTTCAGACCTTCGCTGCCACTTTCCTGGAAAAACTGAACCGAAATTTTATGTAGTCCGGCCGACAAGGCCAAAGAGAAACTTTTTTCTTCCATGGCATGTTTGCCATCGTTATCCAGGGTTTTCTGGTCGTCAATGATCAGGCGGCTGCCATCGTCGGAGCTAAGGTAAAAAGTATAGACGCCGGTTTCAGGTACCTTGACAAAGCCATCGAACACAAATCCGTAGTTCTCGGGTTTACCTTTTTCAGCAAGCGTAAAACTTGCGGTTACTCCTGATTTGATCGCAGTAAGCTTTGAAAAATCAGGAAGTTTGCCCCAGTTTCCTTCGTAATAACGGTATTTCAGACCCGGTTTCGACTCGTAAACCGCAGCCATCGGTTCCTGTTGTTTGAACTCTGAAATCGCGATTCCACTGACCGGTTTGCCATTCACATAGGTCCGTGCTTTTACGACCAGGTCTCCTTTTCCGTTTAGCAGCAACTTGCCTTTTGCCAGCTGCGAGCTTACGGTAGGTTCCGAACCATCAACCGTGCAATAGACAAGTCCGTTCTTGGTATCTGAGGTAATTTCGAGGGAAACTTTATCAATAAAAGCCGAACTTTCGGATTTGATTGCCGGTTTGTTGTTAACCACCGGTTTTCCATTGATTTCCAAAACAATCACAGTCGCAATCGGAGTTTGTTTCACTGCGCTCAGATCGATCATTTTATCAGCATCTTTTGCTTCGGTTTTGAGGATGCTTTTTGGGTTTGCCAGCGGATATGCCTTCACCACCTTGTTTTCGAGACCCGAAATAACCAATTTTCCGTCGGTTGGCCAATCAAAGATATTCAGATACAATTTGGTGTTTTTTCCGGCTTTTTTCTGGGTCACCCGACCCCAGGTAATGTCGCTGAACGGACTGGCCGATGTTCCGTAAATGGCTTCTCCATTGACTTTCATCCAGGCACCGACTTCTTTCAGACGTTCGATTGAAGCATCAGGTATCAGACCCATTTGAGTCGGGCCTACATTTAGCAGATAGTTTCCGCCTTTCGAAGCAATGTCTATCAGGTTACGGACAATCATTTCTGTGCTTTTCCAGTTGTGATCGTTCTTTTTGAAACCCCATGTGTCGTTCATGGTCATGCACGATTCCCAGTTTTTTCCCGGAATTCCGGTGGCCGGAATAAATTGTTCAGGTGTTTCAAGGTCACCATCTACACCTCCGCCCAGGCGGTTATTGGTAATCAGTTTCGGGTATTTGGCCAGAATCGGTGCAAACTTCGCTGCTCCTTCCTTCGTGATGGTGCAGGGAGTGTCCCACCAGATAATTTCAGGGTTGTAGGCTGTGAGTATTTCTTTGACCTGCGGAACAGCAATTCGATCGAGGTATTCGTCGAAATTTCCGTCCTGGACTTTGTCCCAGTGCGTACCACAAACTCCGCCGCCTTTTTGGTGCCAGTCCTGGTCCTGAGAATAATACAATCCGAAGTGGATGCCGTATTTTTTACAGGCTGCTGCCATTTCACCGATGATGTCGCGTTTGAATGGTGTGGCGTCCATGACGTCGTAATCGCTCACCTTGCTGTTGAACATGGCAAAACCATCGTGATGTTTCGAGGTAATCACCAGGTATTTCATGCCCGCTTCCGTGGCCAGTTTGACCCATTCTTCAGCATTAAAACTGGTCGGATTGAACTGTTTAGCATATCCAGCATATTCGTCAACAGGAATTTTGGCATTGTTCATGATCCATTCGCCAATTCCATCAATTTCTTTTTCATGATAAACACCGGCAGGAACCGAATAGATGCCCCAGTGAATAAACATCCCGAATTTGGCTTCTTTCCACCAGTTCATTTTCGGGTCATCAGCCTTGCTTTTTTGGGCAAAGGTGTTTCCGGCAGATTGCAATAAAAACAAAAAGGCAACTGCAAGGAGGATAATTCTTCGTTTCATAATGTCATTGATTAGGTTAGTTCAATTTCAAACTATTTCTGATTAAGTTTCAATGCTAAATAAAAGTAATTCTTTTTTCGATTTGTCCTGTACTGTCCTGTATTTTGAAATTCAAAACTCAGCATTTCTGAATTCATGCTGAACAAGATAAATCATCTTTCAATTTCATTTTGCTGGTAATCCCAACCCAGAACACTGGCAATTACAGGCAATACATGGGCAGCCATTTTTTTTGCGCCGGAATAATTCGGATGAGTATCTGATCCGTTATCTTTTCCCGGATCTATCAGGTAGGTAGGAATCCCAACAAAATATATATTCCTTTTTTGCTGAAGGGACCGGAAATTTTCGACCATTTCTTTCACATACGAATAGCAAGGTTCATCGATCATGGGACCAACCACGCAAAAAACAGGCAAATCGCCGTATTGTCTGAGGACTTCCTGAATCAACTTTTCATAAGCAGACTGGAAAGCTTCACGGTCGGGAAACGGCTGGGTACTGAAATCATTCGTTCCCAGATTGATGACAACCAGATCAGGCTTCCACTGCCTAAAATCCCAGAGTGGAAGCTCTTTCTCGTCGAACAAACGATTGAATCGTCTGGGCATGGTTCCATTTGGAGAAATTTTTTCCTTATATCCGTAATTCCGGACGACTCCTTCTCCGGAATGAGCCACAATATGGTAATCGGCGCTGAAAGCCCTGGCCATGATGGGTGCGTAACTCATATAATTATTCTCGGTTGAAGGTTTCCATCGTTCATTTCCTGAAAGTCCTTCTGTGCCGTAGCCACATGTAATCGAATTACCTATAAATTCTATTTTTCGGTTTGGTATTTCTTTCCAGGGAAGCAACTCACCATTTTCCGATATCCGGATTCCTTTAAACGTCCCAATGCCCTGATTTCCTTCGGTACGCTTATAAATCCGGATTTTATGTGCTAATGTTTCAAGTCCGCCGGCAATAATCAGGGTTGTATCGCTTTTCACTTCAAAGGTTTTTGAAGGCTCGCCGTCGACCATCACATTGTAATAATTGTGACCGGTATCGCTCATCCGCACTGCACATTCCGAACTCTTCACAATGAACTGAATATAGACTCCCGACCAATCGAAGCGCACTTCATCCGGATTTGAAAAATCGAACCGCCCTACATACCGGAAAGCCTTATCGCTGGCCGGAATGAATTTGAACTGGGAAAATCCGGAGAAACAAAGAGGAAACAGAAAAAAGGTAAGTACTAGTTTTTTCATAACAGATATAAATTTCAGGATTTACAAAAGTAGAAAACCGATCTAATGAATGATCGCAGTGTGAGGTCAAATTTCAGAACATTTTTAAATACCCGGACCACAAATCCGGTTTTGTAGCCATTTTAAAACCTTTCATCGGGATTTGGAGCCGATCTTCATCAATTTCAGGCAAAAATATTGCCTTTTCGCTTCCTTTTATTTAGTTTAGACCGTCGAAAATCAACTAAAAAATGATCGGATCTTCTGAACTCATTGTAAATGCCGATGGAAGCATCTTCCATTTACACCTGAAACCTGAACAACTGGCGGATCATGTGATACTGGTAGGCGATCCTGATCGGGTCAAACTCATTGGAAATTTGTTAACCGACATTGAGTTTCATATCCAAAACCGAGAATTTGTTTCTACCACCGGAATATTCAACCATCGGCGTCTGACGGTAGTTTCCACCGGAATTGGTACCGACAATATCGATATTGTCGTGAACGAACTCGATGCGCTGGCCAATATCAATCTCGAAACCCGCTTGGTAAATCCGGTTCACCGTAAGTTGAACCTGATAAGAATCGGAACTTCCGGAGGTCTTCAGGATTATTTGCCTTTGAATTCGTTTGTTGTTTCAAAGAAAGCAATCGGGTTCGACGGTTTGCTAAACTTTTATGCCAACCGCGATTCGGTTTCCGATCTACCTTTCGAAAAAGCTTTCAGGCTGCATACTTCATGGGGAAAACAGTTGACTTCGCCTTATGTGGTTGATTGTTCCGAAGTTTTATACCGCAAATTGCATCGGGAAGACATGTTTTCCGGAGTTACCATTTCTGCGCCGGGTTTTTATGGTCCGCAGGGAAGAGTGCTGCGTCTGCCTCTGGCCGATCCGGAATTGAACGAAAAGATTGAATCGTTTTCGTTTGAGGGACAAAAGATCACCAATTTCGAAATGGAATGTTCGGCAATTTACGGTTTATCAAAACTTCTTGGACACGAAGCTCTGACGATCTGCCTCATCATTGCCAACCGGGTCAAGAAAGAGGCCAATTCAAGTTACCATGAATCGATGGAAACCCTGGTCAGGATTGTACTTGAACATTTAAGCAGATAATTCAACAGAATTATGAATGAACAGAAGCTGGATTCCCTGATAAATTTACTCGACGACCCTGACGATTCGGTATTCAATCTGGTCCTGAACGAAATACTGAAGGAGGATATATCCATTGTCGATCATCTGGAACACATCTGGGAAACCAGCCTTGACTCGTTGGTTCAAAAGCGAATCGAGTTCATCATCCAGAACATTCAGCTGAGTGATACAAAAGCTAAAATAAAAAACTGGGCCAACGAGCCAATGCTCGATTTATTCGAAGGCTTTTTTCTGATTTCGCGACATCATTACCCGGAGTTAAAACTCAAAACGATTCAGGTTCAACTGGATAAAATTCGAAAGGATGTTTGGCTTGAGTACCGGAATTCGTTGACTTCGCTTGAGAAAATTACGATCCTGAATCATATCTTTTTCGATCATTATAAATTTTCGGTTAATCATTCAAACCCCGATTCTCCCCAAAATTGTTACATCAATCGTATTTTGGACCTCCGGAAAGGGAATCCGGTTTCGATCACTATCTTATATACGCTCATTGCCCGATCGCTTGATTTACCGGTCCACTACATCGACTTCCAAAAAGGGCCACTGGTCGGTCTTTTTGATAAAGATATCGCTAAAATCATTCATGGACATGATTCTGACCGATCGGTTCTCTTCTACATCAACCCGTCTAACAAAGGAGCAATTATTGGTCCCAAAGAAGTTGATTACATGCATAATGTCCACGAAATGCCAGATACAAACAAACCCACGGAACCGTGCCCGGACCGAATCGTTATTAAGCGTTTGATTGAACAACTCATCGTCGCCTATAAAGAACTAGGGGTCGATGATAAAGCCAGTTACCTGGACGAAATAGCGGCCATTCTATAACCTTTCTTTCATTTCTTTTTCCTCATTTGAATTGATTTTCATCGCACAATACGTTTTGGTCTGAAAACCGAAAGGCCCTCCAAATCAGGAAAGCCTTTCGATTATTTTATGCCATGATCAACCGATCATTAGAAGTAGTAGACGTTCTTGGCTCCACGTTTCACCTTGCGGATATTTGGATTCAGGATTTCGATCACTGTACGGCGGTTCGCCTGATGGTCAATTTCCGGACAATCGACGCCATCGGCACACTTGTTGATTAACTGAGTTTCGCCATATCCTTTAGGCACCAGACGGTTTGCTGCAATTCCTTTGCTGACCAGGTAAGCCAATACTGATTCGGAACGGTTTTGCGATAAGATCATGTTCGATTGAGCCGTTCCACGGCTATCGGTATGCGATCCGATCTCGATTCGTACTTCAGGATTATCAACCAGTATCTTGACCAGTTTATCCAACACAAGGGCAGCATCAGGCCTGATATTGTATTTATTCAGGTCGTAAAATAAATCATCGAGAACAAACTGCTTGCCGGCTGCAATTTTTTCGAGTTCAATCGTGATTGAATATTCTCCGGGTTCTTTGTTTATGCTCGAGAAGGTGACCGTATTATCGAAATACTCCTCTGAAGTAGCATAAAATTTATAATTCATCCCCGGAAGCAGTTTCATCCGAAGCACTCCCTTATTGTCTTCCAGTTCATCCTGATTGTATTTTCCTTCCGAAATATCTACGATTGCATTGGGAATAATCAATCCTGATTCCTTGTCGATGACTTCAATGGTCAGATAAGGTTCGCCACGTTTCAGGTATATATCTTCATGCTGGCGAAAATCGAACAGCGAGTTTTGAATTTTGATCGCTTTTGTCTCAGCCACATAGGTCGTATTTTCAGCCTTAATCTTATAGTTCATTCCAGGTTTGACCGAAAAATCAGCGGTTCCCTTTGCATCAGAGACTTTCGATTCGATCACTTTCCCATCTTCGCCCATAAGAGCGATCTTGGTTCCCGGCATGATTTCCTTGTTATGCAGGTCATAGCTAACCACATTCAAATCAATCTTATTTACTTTAAAACTATAATTGTCGTCATTTCCCTTCCCGCCGGGCCGGTTCGAAGTAAAAAAGCCTTTCAGTGAGTCGGTGTTCATCACAAAACCAAAATCATCGTGGTCTGAATTCAGCGGAGCACCCAGGTTTACAATCAGGTAATTTCCGTTTTCTTCCTGTTTCGCAGCAAAAATATCCAGCCCACCCATGCCGGGCTGCCCATTCGATGCAAAATACAGGATCCCGTTTTTATCCACAAACGGGAACATTTCTTTTCCTTTAGTATTGATGCTTTCGCCTAGATTCAGAGGTTTTCCCCATTTTGTGCCCGTCCATTCCGATTTATAAAGATCGGTTTCACCATAACCGCCAAGCATATCCGAAACGAAGTAAAGTGTCTTATTGTCAGGCGAAAGAGCCGGATGCCCCACCGAATAAAGATCGCTGTTAAACGGAAGCTCACGGACATTTTTCCATTCTTTCCCCACAAAATCGGCAATAAAAATCTTCAGGTTGTTCACTCCTTCCGGAGTCCGGCTTATTTTTCCATTCAGAAAATTATTTCGGGTAAAGTAAATGGTATTGTAATCGGTTGTAAAGCAAACAGGTCCTTCATGAAATCGTGAATTCAGCGCGGACGAAAACTTGGCATCATCTTTCCTGGCCTGGTCAGCACCATTTCCCGAGATATAAAGATCAAGGAATGGCTGGTCGTTCCATTCAAATTTATTCCTGACCATGGAAAAGCTATCCTTGGAAGATGAATAGACTATGCAATCTTTGTAAAAAGTCGGGCACATGTCGACAAATCGGGTATTTCCTTCAAAATTGTTCACCGTGATGTTTTGGATTTTCGATTTCAAAGAAATCAATTGGTTGATACTTTCCAATTGTTTCATGGCCCGCTGGTCGCCTGGCAATACCACAATATACTTTTCGAGCCAGGTTTTTGATTCTTCAATTCGGCCGTCAATCCGCAATAGTTGTGCGTAGTCGTAATAGTCCTGCGGCTGGTGTTCAGGCAATTGGACCAAAAGAGAGTAATAATTCAAAGCCCGTTTGTAATCAACCATTTTATAATAGCAATAGGCAAGTTGCTGAATATATCTGGCATTTCCGGGATTGTCGCGATGCAATATTTCGTAGATCTCGGCAGCCTTACTGTAAGCAAAATCGGAATAGAATTCGTCAGCTTTTCGCTCTGTAATTGGCTGTGAAAAAGCAATTTCCGGCAAGATGAGTGTGGCCAGAATCAGCATCACCGGTAGGATTATCTTTATTCGAATGGATTTCATAGTTGGTAACTTTATTACTAAAAGTATCGAGGTGACAAAATCTTTTTATTTTTGAATGCAACGTCGTAACTGATGTACAGTTCGTGAGTGCCTTGCTGATATGGACGCAATTCGGAATTGGTCATGTCGTACGAATAACCGAGGCTAAGCTGATTCGTCACATCCCATTTTACCAAAGCTCCAAAAGAATCTCCAATACGGTACATCCCGCCGACCATTATTTTGTCCATAAAAATCAGGGAAGCAGTGAACTCAGCCGAAACCGGCGAACCACTTACCATACGAATCGTTGTTGATGGCATAAATTTAATATTTTCAGCAAGATCCATGACCAAGCCTCCCATGATGAAGATATGCCGGTCCTCTTTATTCGCTTTCTGCAGAGTATTCTTGTTGTCTGACAAGCTATTCTGAAGAAGCTTGGGAATTGAAAATCCCACATAATAATGGTCAGAATACAGGTAAGTACCCACTCCAAAATTAGGAAGGTACATTTTCTGGGACCCATTCAGGAGAACATACTCATCGTTTTGAGCTCCAACAAGGTTCGCCAGATTTGCATCATACACGTTTACTCCGCCTTTCAGCCCAAATGAGATTTTGGTTTTATTGGTCACTTTTAAATGATAGGCATAATCCACGTAGATTCCGGTTTGTTTAACTGGTCCGACCTGATCATAAATCAGGCTCAGACCAAGACCAACATTATAACTGAGAAATGGGCTGTTCACCGACAAGGTCAGAGTTTTTGGAGCGCCATCAAGGCCTACCCATTGTTGCCTGTTCAAAGCCACCATATTCAGTGTTCCGCGGCTACCTGCATAGGCCGGGTTTATCGAAACCGGATTGTGCATGTACTGGGTAAACATTGGATCCTGCTGAGCCGAAGCATTCCAGGCAGTGAATAAAAGCATCAGCAAAATTCCAATGCCCTTTTTCAGATCGTTTTTTCTATATCTAATCATGATTTGAATATTTTTTAGTCATTACTACCTTGCCAGATATACATATCCAGACTTATGCTTGTCTGTGCCATAATCAAGCACATAAAAATATGTACCAACCGGTAAAGCAGTATTTCCAACTTTGCTCACATTGGAGAATCCATCCCAATCGTTCAGGTATCCGGTTTTCTGATAGACTACATTTCCCCAGCGGTTGAAAATAGTCAACCTGCTGCCCGGATAATATTCGATTCCTTCAATGTGGTAGGTATCGTTTTGGCCGTCTCCGTTCGGTGTGAAAATCTGATTGGGAACAATAACATCCTGAATGTCGATCGTTACTTTGGCCTGTGAACAGTCTCCATTTGCATCGCATAACTCATAGGTAAAACTGTCGTTTCCTACAAAATTCACATTCGGTGTGTAGCTAAAGGTTCCGTCAGTATTGAAAATAATGGAACCATTGGCCGGTCGGGTTACAATCGACCAGATATTGCCACCATCACCACTTGGAATATCATTTTCGGCCACCGTAGCTTCCAGTACACCTTCCAAATGATAAGTGAAGGCATCGTCGGTGGCAATCGGTACATTATTCACCGAAATAACCGTTATTGTAACTGTTGCCTGGCTGCAATCACCATCTACATCGCAAAGTTTATAAACAAAATGATCGGTGCCATTGTAGAAAGGAGCCGGTGTATAAGTATAAGTCCCGTCAGGATTGAAAACTACTACACCATTAGCCGGTTGAGTTACAATAGTCCAGACATTTCCTCCATCCAAACTTGGATTATCATTGGTTGCCACATTTCCTCCTACCGGAACATCCTCGTTGGTCGTATTGGTATCATCCACCGCAACCGGAACATGATTTCCATGCAAAATGATGAGATAAACAGTTGCCTTATCGCAGGCAACCGGACTTCCATTGTCACAAACTTCGTATACAAAACGATCTGTTCCGTCGTAATTTGTCGTTGGAGTATAGGTAAATGTTCCATTTGAATTCAGAACAACCGTTCCATGAGCTGGCGAAACCACCGGTGTAGAATTAACCGTTTGAACATCTCCCTGCGGATCATAATCATTATCAAGAACATTCCCGGTGATTGGATTGTCACCTTTGCCAACATAACTGTCGTCGACGGCGAAGGTTGAATTACCTTCAGGATTGGCCTGTATCTGTATGGTTACCGTTGCCACATCACAAAGCGGCGGAGTGCCCAAATCGCAAACCTGGTAATCGAAACTAACCTGCCCCATGAATCCGGCAACCGGAATATAGGTGAAAGTTCCGTCGGCATTCAGTGTCAGGCTGCCATTAGCCGGAGCCGAACCCATCAGTTTCACACTGTTCGGGTTCAGGTTACCATCCGGATCAAGGTCATTGCTGATAACATTGCCATGAACAGGCAGATTTATCGAACCCTGATAGGCATCATTAACTGCAACCGGTGCATGGTTGATTGTGCCTGTCCAATCGATCACCTTGATGGTAACTTTCGCCTGAGAACACAAAGAAGGTATGCCATTGTCGCAAACTTCGTACACAAAACTGTCGGTTCCGACAAATCCTGAATTTGGAGTGTAGGTATAGCTGCCATCTGCATTTAACACCACTTTCCCATTGACCGGAAGAACTACCGGAGTTGTATTGACCGTCAGTATATCACCTTCCGGATCACTGTCATTGGTCAAAACATTTCCACTGACAGCTTTATCTTTAAAGGTAATTCCAATATCATCCATCGCAACCGGCGGATCATTTACCGGTGCAATGATCAAATAAACTGTGGCCTGATCGCAGGCTTTAGGATTGCCACTATCACAAACTTCATAGACAAACCGATCAACCCCGAAATAATTCGGAACCGGTTTATAGGTGAATGTTCCGTTGGCATTTAGTACCAGTGTGCCGTGTTTTGGAGGAACCACCGGAATACTATTTACTGATTGGATATCTCCCTGAGGATCATAGTCGTTAGCAAGTATATTTCCGCTAAGTGAATTGTCTTCTTTCCCGAAGTAACTGTCATCAACGGCAAAGGTTGTATTAACCCCATCAGGATTGGCAAGGATTTCGATGGACGCATTGGCTTCATCGCAAAGTGGCGGAGTACCTAAATCGCATATCCGGTAATCAAAGCTTACCCGGCCGGTGAACCCTGCATCAGGAGTAAAAGAGAACGTTCCGTTTGGATTCAACGTAAGTGCACCATTTGCCGGAGCCGTCCCAACCAAAACTACACTGTTCGGATTAAGGTTGCCGTCAGGATCAAAGTCGTTACTAATCACATTGCCTTTCACGGTGAGTCCGAAGGTGCCCTGATAGGCATCATTTATCGCTACCGGAGCATGGTTTGTTCCGCTCGGATCGATTACACTGATGGTTACTTTTGCCTGACTGCACATCACCGGGACGCCATTGTCACATACCTCATACACAAAGCTGTCGGTTCCACTAAAGCCGGCATTAGGTTGATAGACATAAGTTCCGTCCGGATTAATTTTTACAGTTCCGTTTGCCGGTTGAACAGCCGGAATGGTTTTTACAGTTAGCAGGCCGCCTTCCGGATCACTGTCGTTAGTCAATACATTCCCACTTACCGGAGTGTTTTCAAGAGTAATGTTTATGTCATCCATTGCCACCGGTGGAGTATTTTCCTGTCCGATGATGAGATACACATTGGCCTCAGCACAGGCTTTGGGCGTTCCATTGTCGCAAACCTCGTACACAAACCGATCGGTTCCAAAATAATTTGGTGTCGGTGTATAGGCAAATGTTCCGTCTGAATTCAGAATAAGTTTTCCATGTACAGGTGAAATGATCGGATTCGTACTGACGGTTTGAATATCGCCTTCCGGATCGTTGTCGTTGGTCAGTACATTGCCGGTAATCGGATTGTTTTCCTTTCCAAAGAAACTGTCATCCGTGGCAAACGTTGAGTTTTTCTTCGGA
>JANXYV010000183.1 GCA_025355875.1 Prolixibacteraceae bacterium
TAAATATGCTATTTTTGATCCCATAAGTAGTGGTTTTGTGAATAAACTGCTTTTTGATTTGTAACTAACTCAAATATAGCATTTTAAATTCAATTTTACCACTACTTATTAAATTCTAATTCCCGCTTATATCAACTCTCAGATACGTGGGAAACTTTAGTCAATTAACAACACTTTAACAAGGACCGTGAATTTGTTGGCATATTTCTTGACTCAATCCTTCACATAAATATCTTTCAATGTTCAACCACTAAAAACCGGAAAACATGAAAACATGGAATATTAGTCAGGACAATCTTTCAAGAAAATTAAGAATCGCCGGGTTCTGCCTGATTACAGCAATCTTACCGGCACTGATTCAGAGCTGTGCCACTACAACTTATGTAAGCAATGCTCCTGAAGGGATTCAACCACCGGTTTGGGCCCCAGAATATGGCGATATCAATGCGGTTCATTACTATTATTTCCCGGATATCCAGGTTTATTACGACGTTTACCGGCAGGAATACGTCTATATGGAAGATGGCTACTGGCGTTTTTCAGCTTTTCTCCCACCCTTTTATTCCGGGTTCAACGTCAACAACGCGTATGTGGTGATCCTGAATACTCAGGTGCACGAACCCTGGATGCACCACGAACTATACGTTTCGCATTACCCGCGGTATTACTATCAAACAGCCGGATATAATCCAGATTACAGGGGGTATAACGAAAACAGCAAAACGGTCATATCCAACCCGAACAGGAATATGAACAACCGTGTACCAAACAACGACAATGCCAATAAAGTCAGAACAACGAATACAAACAGCAATAACTCAAAGACCAACGTCAACTCGAGAGGCAACGATAATTCCAGCCACCCGAGAACGAATCAGGTCAACTCCGGAAATGCCGCTCCAAATGTAGAAAAACCGCTGCCAATCAGACAAGAGGGACCGGTCAGACGTGAACCGGTAACTGAAAGGAGACCAGCACCGGTCGAAAGAGAGTCGCGCACTGCACCGGTGATCTACAAAAACAAAAATGTGGGTCAACCGGTAAAAGTTACCAAAGAAATGAAACCTCCAAAAAAGGCTGAGGGCAGCAAGCGGAGAGAGTAAAACCAAGAAATAATTGGCGGGCACTGCCTCTTTTGAAACGAAAAGGCAGTGCTGGCAGCAGTTCATTTACTTTTTCCTCTTGGTCTTTTTCTCACTGGCAAACAGCCCAGCTGTGTATTTATCGTACAACTCAAAAAGGAATTCGATGCGTTTGGTTTCGCTGATAAACGGCTGAGGGCGATAGGCCAGATCAACGGCTTTGTCGAGTTCGTTGTGGGCTTTTACCAGCGCGGGCGGCATGGTGAGCGGGTTGTATAAATCGGCCAAAGAGGCCCCTCCCAACCTGCCTGATTCGACAGGCTCATCAACCGCCGAAGGGGAGGGGTTTTGGAACCCGGCACGCACATCCAGTAATTTTTGGGCAGCGGCTTCGATGGTTTCCTTTTGCTTTTCGCCGGGGTTTTCGGGCCATGGAAAGTTGTTGTAGACGATGGAATTTGAATAGTTATATCGACTTTCCAATCTTCCACAAGTATATTTCATCCAGGTCATATGCATGATTGAAGTTATCACACCGAATGTAAACAAAGTCGCATTTGGCAGCGATGTTGCCCGGTCGCTGATAATTACATCTTTTGAGAGGTAACCAATTGGAACGTAAATCCGATTTTCGGATGAAACGCGGGGTATTAATAGATAATTAGTTATGGGTTGTCTCTCTGCCATAAATAGAGTCGGGAAAGATGCCCATTTTTGTGTGTTTTTATCAACACTTTGTTCTCTCATTTCTTTTACTTTCCGAATCCGCTCAAGAACCAAAGGCATTTTCTTCAAATCCTCGGGAGAAGAATTTTTTAACCATAAACACCAACGCGGAGTGTTATTGATGTATTCGTCGCTTCCAATAAAAAGTCGGATATATTTTTCAGCAAGTGGCTCTTTCTGAATTAGTTCCTCCTTTTCCTCAAAACTCAAAATCAGATTACCTCCATCAACAACTTTATTTCCATTGATCATTTCCGGAACATTACAAATCGGATGGCTTCTTGAAATGAGCACATTATTGGACCCTTCAGTCAGGTATGGATTTATATTCTTAGCTTTTATTGCCTGAGGTTCAGCTTTTAAATTTTCATAAACAAAAATGAGTTTTTCCGGGATATCGAAATTTGAAAATCCAATAATCACCACATGCACCGCAGCATTGGCCTTTGCTTCGTTGCCCCATTTAAACGTGCGGTGTGCAAAATGAATTTTTATCTGGTACCGATTAAACAGTTCATTCCATAGAATGCCGACCTGTTCGCCTTGCGTTATCGAATTAGTCGATACAAAGGCTACCCAGGTTTTTCGGTCAGAATTGGTTTCTTCGGTGCCATATTCTTGCAGGTATTTGGCCGCTTTGATATACCATGCTGTCACATAATCAATATTTCCAGCGCCATTAACACCTTTAAATATTTCAGCCAAATCTTCTTTTTGATCTTTGCTTTGAAAGTTTTTGCCTACAAACGGAGGATTTCCCAAAATGTAATCAAACTTCAAATCCGATGGTTCATCGCTGGGCGCTTTGTCTGTGATATTAATTTTTTCAGCAAAAATATTCACTTTCCCATATTTCACATCTTGCTCTTGAACCTGAATAATGTTGGCTTCTTTTGCATGAATCGAGATTGTTTTTTCAGAAACCAGCAAACTGTCCCAATCAATTCGCAGAGCATTCCCGTGCACAATTTTGGCCGATTTCTTCAAGGGCAGGCGCACAAAGTATTCGCCAAATTCAGCCGAAACCTTCATATTCATCTGATGGTCGGTCAACCAAAGCGCCACCTGTGCAATCTGTGCCGGGAATTCTTCGTATTCGATGCCGTAAAACCGGTCGACATTGCATTGCAATAGTGATTCGAGGTCGAGTACCCGCTGCCCTTTTTGCAGCACCTTCAATATTTCAAGTTCGAGCAAACGAAGCTCGCGGTAGGTAATCACCAGAAAGTTTCCGCAGCCGCAAGCCGGGTCGAGAAAACGCAGCGAAGCCACCTTTTTATGAAATGCCCTGAGTTTTCCGGAGCTAATTTTGGCAGTTTCAAACTCGTGCCACAGCGCATCCAGAAAAAGCGGTTTAATCAGTTTCAGGATGTTTTTCTCTGAAGTATAATGTGCGCCGAGGTTGCGGCGTTCGGTTTCGTTCATCACGCTCTGAAACATGCTGCCGAAAATGGCCGGCGAAATTTTATTCCAGTCGAGGGCAGAACACAGCATCAGTGTTGCGCGCATCCGGCTGTTGAACGAAGCAAACGGCAATTGCTGCTCGAACAAATGGCCGTTGATGTACGGGAATTGAGCCAGGCTTTCGTCGAGGGTTTTCTGCCGGTTGTCGTTGGGCGTATTCAGTACCTGGAACAATTGCGCGAGGTGCATCCCCAGGTCGGAGCCATCGGTATTGGTTTTCTGCTCAAGGTAATCCAGGAAAATGTTCCGTTCGAAAATTCCGGTATCGTCGGCAAACAGGCAGAAAAGCAAACGCACCAGATAAATTTCGAGGTCGCGTCCGGTGTATCCCGCATCTTTTAGCGCATCGTGCAGAATGCCCATGTGGTAAGCGGCTTCGATGTTTACCGGGTCTTCTTCTTTATAGGTACGTTTCTGGTATCCGGCAATAAACCCGAACAGTTGCACATGGCCAACCAGATCAGCCAACACAAAGTCGTAGCGCTGGTTTTCGTCGAGGTTGTACAGCCTGAAATTGGCAAAGTCGGAAACGAGAATGTATTTCGGAAGTTCGGCTTCTTTTAGTCCGTGGGTATAATCGATAGCTTGCTGGTAAGCTTTGTCGAGGTTTTTGCCACGGCTTTTCATTTCAATCAGCATGGTTCCTTTCCAAAGTAAATCGATGTACCCGTCAGTATCGCCCAGCTTTTTTACACGATGTTCGAATGTGGCCACCCGGCGGTTGCTGATTCCGAACACATTAAAAAATTCAATCAGGAATTGTTTGGAGTCTGCCTCTTCGTTAAAAGCATCCTGCCATTCTTTCGAGAATCGCACCGCGCGTTCTTTCACTTCGTTCCAGCCCAGAGCCATAGAGTATGGTTTTGTATAGTGATGCAATTTAGCAAAAGAATTGACGATAAATGGCAATCAATTCATCATGTTAAAGATAAGTTTGGAGAGTGGTAAAAAACCTTATCTTCTCTTATAAAACCTTAGTAGCTGAACAATACGCCCCAAATTTCAAACCTTATTGACCTTCTTTTTTATTGTATCCTGATAATGTTTCAAGAATTGATCGTACTCTTCGGCAAAACTCACTTTTTTATGATGTTCGGGTTGATTCAAAATGTACTTGCATACCCGGTCAATATCTGACTTCGAAACGGAAAAAGCTGACGCTGATGATTGCCACTTAAATTGACCCAAACTCAGCTTATTCTCATTGATAAAGCTTTCAGAACTTTCTGAAATAATTGTGGCAAGTTCTTCTTCTGACAATGATGATGAACGTGATACCAAAAAATGCACATGTTCAGGGTTGGCGAAAATGGCATATAGCTTTGATGAGTTATTATTGACAATGCCAGTCATATACTTCTCAATCCTGATGCGACTTTTCTCTGGGATTAGATGCTTTCTACCCAAAGTGGTGAAGACAAAATGAGTGTACAAATTATTGTATTCTATTTTCATAGAAATAAGGTTGTACGAAATAAGGTTACGATCAAAGCTACTAAGGTTTTTTGAAACAGGATAAGGTTTTCATAAAAAAACACTTGCATTTATGGTTATGGCAAAGCTCTTCAACAAATGATTCTGAATTGATTGGAAAGGAATCATGGTAGATAAGGCTGGGGCAAAAAACAAAGGCCATCCGCACGAATGATCTTTGTTAATTTTAAATTCGAAATCTTATTTGTCTCCTGCACCTTTGTTCATCAGTTGCAGCACCCGGTCGAGGCTGAAACTTCCTACTTTCTGGCTTGGCGGGAAATCCTTGAAAGAGTATACGAATTGTCCGACATATTGCTGTGCCGGCACAAGGCCAGATTGTGTTCATTCAGATGCTCTTCAACAGTAAGTGTTTTGTGTAGAAGCCCGGTTTTTTGCGAAAAACATCTGTAAATCCAATCCAATCGGGTTACTCCTTACTGTGATTTTATTTGTATTATTGCAATGGTTTGACTGACCGATCGACCGAAATCGTATTTTTACCTGAATGAACCCAATCTAATGAAGTCCTGAATGAGAAGCATATTTTTGCACCTTCATCCGGCGAAAGTCGATCGCTCGTCCATTGAATTCAACCGTACTTTCGGATTGGGCGGAATGGCTGCACTGCTTATTGTCGTTCAGCTGATTACGGGAATTCTGCTTCGGTTTTATTATACTCCGGTTCCGGGTTCAGCCTACGCTTCCGTGGTGTTTACCAAAAATCAGGTGCTCTTCGGTCAGTTTATCCGCAACATCCATTACTGGAGCGGAGTTTTTTTGCTGTTGATCGCCTTTCTTCATTTTCTGCGGGTCTTTCTGACCGGAGCCTATCGTGAAATCCGGACCAAAAACTGGCTGTTTGGCTTGCTGCTGCTGGTTCTGATTGTCTTTCTGAATTTCACCGGATATCTGCTTCCCTGGGATCAGCTGGCCTACTGGGCAATTACAGTCAGCACCAACATGATCGGCTATTTGCCCCTGATTGGCGAAAGCCTGCGAACCACCATCATTGGCGGAACTGAGCTGAATGCCGATACTTTGCGGACTTTTTTCACTTTCCATACGGCGGTTCTTCCGCTGCTATTGCTGCTTCTCGTGTTCTATCACTTTTGGCGGGTGCGCAAAGCCGCTGGTATTTTAATGCCTGAAGCTCAGGAAAAACCTGAAATGATTCCGGTGGTGCCCAACCTCGTTTTTAAGGAATTCATTGTGGCGCTGGTACTGCTCGCGGTGGTATTCCTGTTTTCGGCCTTATTCAATGCGCCTTTGCTCGAGAAAGCAAATCCGGCCTATAGCCTGAATCCCACCAAAGCGCCCTGGTATTTTGCCGGAGTTCAGGAATTGCTGATGCACTTTCATCCGATTTTTGCGGCGTTTATCATACCGGTAAGCGTGGCGGCTTTCCTGGCCTGGATCCCGTTTCTGAATTACGGTCAGGCTCCGAACGGCCGCTGGTTTATTTCAGAAAAAGGCCTGAAATCATCTGTTACAACGGCAAAATTTGCTGTGATCATCACCTTGTCAGGCATACTTTTCAATGAATATATCCTGAATTTCGAAACATCTTTCTCATTTCTGCCAGCCTTTGTCAGCAATGGAATTATTCCGCTTCTGATCCTGACTGGTCTGATGGCCGGATACTATCAGTTTTACCTCAAGGGGCAAAGTTTATCGAAAGCAGAGCTGGTTCAGGCGGTTTTTGTTTTTATTATTGTTGCATTTATCATCCTGACTCTGACCGGAATATTTTTCAGAGGAAAAGATATGGCACTCACTTTCCCGTGGAGGGCTTTTTAAAAAGATGAGGCTGTATCAAAAGTCAAAACATAAGCGAAATGCGTCACCTCGAATTTATTTCGAGGTCTGACATACAATGCGTTGGGATCCTGAAACAAGTTCAGGATGACTGAATCAATGACTTTTGACACAGCCTCGCACAAACATTTTGTATTGAATAAATATGAAGAAATTACAACATAAAAAGACAGTTTCACTTGTTGGAAAAGCTCCGGCAGAACCTCTCAGCCGGCGCGATTTCTTCAACCGGGCCTGGAAATGGCTCGGCATTCTGGCCGCTCTCGAAGTGACGGGCATGTTCACTGCCTTTCTTTTTTCAGGAAAATCAAAAAAACAATCCGCGCCGAAACAATTGCTCGAAGCTGGTCCGGTCGACTCTTTTGAGAAGAATTCGGTGAGCGCATTCATGGGAGGCCGGTTTTACCTTGCCCGTCAAAAAGATGGCGGATTCATTGCCCTTTCGTTGCGCTGCACGCATTTGGGCTGCTCCATTGCCTGGGAAGCTTCCAAAAACCGCTTCATTTGTCCCTGCCACTCATCGGCTTTCGACATTGCCGGCGAAGTTCTGAATCCGCCTGCTGTCAGGGCGCTTGATTATTATCCGGTGCTGATTGAAAATGGCATTGTCAAAGTTGACATCGGAACCATCGTCGAACGCAGTTCCTTCCGGAAAGACCAACTTCAATACGCATGACGACCATGAAACAGGATGTCTGGAAAACTGCCGGAATAATTGCCACTGCGGTAATCGTGCTTTCGATCCCGCTTTCGCTGCTCCTGAACCGGAATGCCGGAAAATCAGTGGAATACAAAGTCGAATTTACCGGAGGCAAAGCCTGCATCGAATGTCATCAGAAAGAATACCGCCTCTGGAAAGGATCGGATCACGAACGTGCCATGGCGGTGGCTTCCGATACATCGGTTGTGGGTGATTTCAACAATGCCGAATTCACTTTTCAGGGAAAGACTTCCAGATTTTATAAAAAGGCAGGTAAATTTTATGTTTATACTGAAGGTGTTGGAGGAAACATGCAGGAATACCAGGTTTCTCACACATTCGGAATCCGCCCCCTTCAGCAATACCTGATTCCATTCGAAAACGGGAAATACCAGTGCTTGCCCATCGCCTGGAATACGATTACCAAACGCTGGTTTCACATGGCCGGCATGGTTTATAAACCCGAAGACCTGAAACCCGACAACTGGCTCTTCTGGACCAACCAGGCGCAGAACTGGAACAGCATGTGCGCCGAATGCCATTCGACCAACCTTCAGAAAAACTTCGATCTGCAGACAAAATCGTACCACACCACCTGGTCCGATATCAGTGTCAACTGCGAGGCTTGTCACGGACCAGGATCGGCGCACATCGACTGGGCGCGGCTGCCCGAAATGGGACGTCCGCAAGACAACAACGCAGGGTTATTGATGAAAACAAGCAAAATCACTTCCCGTCAGTATGTCGAATCGTGTGCGCCTTGTCACGCACGCCGCAGTTCTCTGGGTTCGTATGATCACAGACACAACCAGTTTTTAAGTTATGCCATTCCGCAGTTACCTACCCGGCCAACCTACCATATCGACGGCCAGTTTTTGGATGAAGACTACGAATACGGCTCTTTCACACAGAGTAAAATGTACATGAAAGACGTGCGCTGCGGCGATTGCCACGATCCACACAGCCTGAAACGGAAGTTTGAAGGAAATGCACTGTGTCTTCAATGCCACAAGGCGGATGAGTATGATACCCCGAACCATCACATGCACAAATCGAAAGGTGAAGTAGGAAATTCGTTTGTAAACAAACGCGGCGAACGGATGGAAGTTGGTTCAGGTACACTTTGCCGCGACTGCCACATGCCGGGCCGGTTTTACATGGGCGTCGATCGTCGCTACGATCACAGCCTGCGCATTCCACGTCCCGACCTTTCCATTTCACTCGGAACACCCAATGCCTGTATCAACTGCCACGACGACAAAACCAATCAATGGGCGTTGGAATGGGTGAACAAATGGTATGGGGTCAACCGGAAACCGCATTATGGAACGATTCTTTCGGAAGCTTCGGAAGGAAAAGAAGGCGCTGACGCTGGTTTGCTCAAAATCATCAACAGCAACCTCTATCCTGAAATCATCCGTGCGACAGCAATCAGCTTGCTCTCGGCCTATCCGGGCTCTGCTTCACAGGAAGCAGTTTGCAAGGCTTTGAACGATCCTGATGCCTTACTGCGCTATTCGGCCACCGAACATTATCTGCCAAATGATTCGGCCACCCTTTTCAGGAACCTGGTGCCATTGGTGAACGATCCGGTTAAATCGGTGCGTATGGAAGCGGCCAACCGGCTGATGACCTTTCCGAAAAAGACTTTCAATGAGATTCAATACCGCTCGTTTCAGCATGCGCTCGATGAATACCTCAAGTCGCAGGAATACGTGGCCGATTTTCCGACCGGACGATACAACCTGGGAAACTTCTATTCAAAACTGAAAGACCCGGTCAAGGCTGAGGAAAATTATCGCGAAGCCCTGGTGATCGACAATCTTTTCCTTCCGGCGAAAATCAACCTGGCTTTGATTGAATACCAGCAGGGGAAACTCGACAAAGCTCAGCTACTTTTTAAAGATGTGGTAGACAATCATCCGGAAGTGATGGAAGGATATTACTACCTGGCACTTTTGTATGGCGAGCAGCAGAAATATCCGGAAGCCATCCGTCTGCTCGAAACCGCCACTGGTAAACCGGGCTGTACGGCCAGGATTTACTACAATCTGGGAATCCTTTACCAGATGACCAGCCAAACTGAAAAAGCCGAATCTACCTTCGTCAGGGGATTATCGATGGAACCCGGGAATTTCGACCTTCTTTACGCGTTGTTTGCATTTCATATCAAACAGAACAATCGTGCCAAAGCCGCGGTTTATCTGGAACAATTAAAATCGAGGTATCCAAACGATGCACAGGTTCAAAACTGGTACGCCAATTTTCAGGCCGGAAGGTGAACGATGACAAGCAAAACAGAAGTAATCGTAGTTAGTGATCGGTAATTTCCATCCGAAAAGCTGAAAACCAGAAAATCATTCGGAAAATTCAGTCAATCTGCTTATCTTAGTAGTGAAAACAATTTTTTCAATCTATCACCTTTTCACTATGAAACGATTGATCTGCTTTCCCATCTTTTTACTGGTTTTATATACATCCACGGCATTCAGCCAGAAAGACACCATCCCTAAGACTTATGCAGTTGAGGATACCCTGAGCGGAAATTTCGGTCTATTTGAACACACCGAATTACTGCCGCTCGACCTTCGGTTCGACATCAAACAGTATAGCCGAAAGAAACCGAAGATAGAATATCTGGATGGCATTTTAACCTATCATATCACCCCTAAAGATTCTGTCAACAGAACGATCAGGATCAAGTCGCGCGGCGAATTTCGGAACGGATACTGCAATTTTCCACCTATCCAGGTCAACTTGAAGAACGCTGGTTTTAAGAAAGAGGATGTCAAAAAGATCGGGAAAATGAAGTTAGTGACGCATTGCATGTCAGGCAACGAAGATTATGTATTTAAAGAATACCTGGCCTATAAACTTTTTAATGTGCTAACCGATGTAAGTTTCAGGGTTCGTCTGTTAAAAATAAACTACATCGACACCGGAAGGAAAAACAAAGTTACCACCACTTTTGGTTTTTTTATTGAACCTGCTGAAATGCTCGCCGAGCGGACCAAAATGACTGAAATTGCGTCCACCACCTTGTCGCAAAAAGACATGTTTCCTGAAGTTCTGGACCGGATGGCCATTTTCCAGTATATGATCGGAAACGCCGACTGGTCGATTGCCAATCAGCACAATTGCAAGGTGTTTCTGAGTCCGGGACTTGAAACCAGGAGCATGGGAATTTCGATACCGTATGATTTTGATTACACCGGATTGGTCAATGCTGACTATGCCGTTCCGAATGAGAGCTCCAAAATTACCTCGGTTCGCGAGCGAATTTATACCGGGTTATGCCGGAGCAAGGAAACTTTCGAAAAAGAATTAGCCGAGTTTGCCGATCACAAAACTGAATTCTACAAGGTTATCAATGATTTTCCGTACATCAGCGCAAGGCAAAAAAAGGAAATGAACCGATACCTCGACGAATTCTTTTCGGAGTTCGACAGCCAGAACAGCATTGTCAATGATTTCCTGAGAACCTGTAAAGAATAATAAATCATATAACTTATGCCATGGACGAATTGACTCTAGTCTTAAACGAGGACCCTATCTGGAATTTTTTGATCCGGTTCATGACAAACCTTGCAGTGCTCGTGGTAATAATCTGGTTCATTTACTATAAATATTCAAAAAACAGGAGTTATATCTTTTCCTTTTTTCAGGTGGGCATCATGATTTTCATGGTATGTTTCCTTTTGAAGACGGTGGATATTAAATTTGGGGTTGCACTAGGGCTATTTGCCATTTTTGGAATTCTTCGCTTTCGATCGGAGAACATTCCCGTAAAAAGTCTTTCCTATTTATTTACCATAATTGGAATTTCAGCACTGAATGCCATGGCTACTTTCCCTAATCCGGTGCGGGGATTCCTTATTTTTAATGTACTGATCGTCCTGATTACCTTTCTGCTTGAGCTGCTCATTAGCAAAGCCGATGTGCAAAAGCACCGGCTCACCTACAACAAACTTGAATTGCTCAGTAAAGACCGCAAGCAAGAACTCCTTGATGACCTAACCAAAATCCTGGGCAAAAAAATCATCAAAGTTGAAATCCGGGATATTGATATTCCAAAAGGAAATGCTGATCTCGAAGTGTTTTTCAACACGGATGATACAAACTGAAGCGGGCAAAAATTATTTCTCATTTTTAAGTTGTATTTTGCGACAGAACTACCCGTGAAAATGATTTAACTATGAAGATCCCCAAAATAATTTTAGCCGTCTTTTTTATTCTTTCTTCAAAGTTGATCTTTGGACAGACCATCGATCCGTTTTTAGATAGTTACAAATTCTACGAAAGAGTTCACTCAGGGAAAGCAAATGAATATGAGGGGATTGAAGGAAGTCCATATTTGACCGACGACTTTGTCACGGGCACATTTCACATGAAAGATTCCGCGGTTGTTAAATTACCAATCCGGTATAACATCTACGCCGACGAAATGCAATATCAGTCGAAAGGGATCAACTATGCGGTTGGCAAACCTGAATTGTTGCAGAAGGTCATCCTTGGCGAATCTGTTTTTGTTTTCCTTCCATTTATTGCCAAAGGCGGTTATTTTGAATTAGTTGAATCCGGCAAATGTATTTTGGTACAAAAATGGTTGGTAAAGTTTTCTCCTGCAGAAGGTCCTAAACCGATAGAAGGAATTTCAAAACCGGCAAAATTCACCAAAGAATCCGATGTTTTTTACCTGGTAACCAATTCAACTGAAGTCTTCAAAGTTGGAAATTTGAAGTCGGTAATCAATGCTCTTCAGAATCAGAAGGAAAAGGTCGAACGCTTTATCGATCAGGAGAAGATCAAGAATACCAAAAAGGAAAATCTCGTTAAGATTGTGAAATACTACAATAGTTTGTAGGAGAAAAACTTACTTCCTAAAACGGTAACTTCCCTAAATCTACATTCCCGCCGCTGAGGATTATTCCTACTTTTTTGCCTTTCATCTCGACTTTTTTCCCGAGAATCGCCGCCAAAGGCACCGCTGATGAAGGTTCAATAATGATCTTCATCCGTTCCCAAATCATACGCATGGCTGCGACAATACTTTCTTCCGAAACGGTCACAATCTGGTCCACATGGTTCATTACAATCGGAAAAGTAAGGCTGCCCAATGAGGTCAGCAGTCCGTCGGCAATGGTTTTGGGGGCAACTGAAGGCTGAAGTGTTCCGGAATAAAATGAGCGGAAAGCATCATCAGCTCCGGCAGGTTCGGCCGCAATCACCTTGGCCTCCGGAAGCAATGCCCTGGTTGAAATGGCTGTCCCACTTAATAAACCGCCTCCGCCAACAGGAGCGATTACGATCTCCAGACGTCCGGATTCTTCGATCAGTTCTTTGGCTGCAGTTCCCTGGCCGCAAATCACGTTGAAGTTATTGTACGGATGGATTTCGGTTGCTCCGGTTTCTTCTGCCACCTTTTTCAAGGTCGATTCGCGGGCTTCCAAAGTCGGGGTACAAAATGTGATTTGAGCCCCATAACCGGCAACGGCGATCTTTTTGATTTCCGGAGCATTTTCAGGCATCACAATATAGGCCGGAATGCCGCGCATCCGGGCAGCCAAAGCCAAAGCCGCAGCATGATTTCCGGAGGAATGCGTACAAACACCGTTTCGGGCTTCTTCCGGAGTTAAGGAAAAGACCGAATTACAGGCTCCCCGGAATTTAAATGCACCTACTTTCTGAAAGTTCTCGCATTTGAAAAACAAATCTGCACCCACAATCCGATTGATACTTTGTGAACTTAAAACCGGGGTATAGTGAATGTAAGGGCGAATCCGTTCGTGTGCTTTTTCGATGTCGAAAAAGGTTGGTAGTGCAATCATAACGAAAAATTAATTTTGCTGTAAAGTAAAAAACAAAACGGCAAACAGCAAATTTTGAATCCAAAAGAAACCCCCTTCCGGAGAACCGAAAGAGGGTTTTGTAATTATTTGTTTTGAAGGGTATGCACTGAAGATTACATCATTCCGCCCATTCCGCCACCCATTCCACCGCCCATTGGTGGCATAGCTGGTTTATCTTCTTTTTCTTCAACCAACACGCATTCGGTGGTCAGGAACATGCCGGCAATAGAAGCGGCATTTTCCAGCGCGATGCGGGTTACTTTGGCCGGATCGATCACACCAGCTTCGTACAGGTTTTCATAAACATCAGTGCGGGCATTGTACCCAAAATCGCCTTTGCCTTCGCTTACTTTCTGCACTACAACGGCACCTTCTTTACCAGCATTGAAAGCAATCTGGCGCAATGGTTCCTGAATGGCACGTTTTACAATTTCGATACCAGTGGTTTCGTCATCGTTTTCGCCGGTTATACCTTCAAGCACTTCGATACTACGGATGTAAGCAACACCTCCACCAGGAACGATTCCTTCTTCAACAGCAGCGCGGGTTGCATGCAAAGCATCGTCAACACGGTCCTTTTTCTCTTTCATTTCAACTTCTGAAGAAGCGCCAACATAAAGCACCGCAACGCCTCCGGCTAATTTAGCCAAACGTTCCTGAAGTTTTTCCTTGTCGTAATCTGAAGTGGTCGTTTCGATCTGTTTTTTGATCTGATTCACACGTGTTTTGATGGCAGCAGCATCACCAGCTCCTGCAACAACGGTAGTTTTTTCTTTATCGATAGTTATTTTTTCAGCCTGACCAAGCATATCCAAAGTAGCATCTTCCAGTTTCATACCTTTTTCTTCGGTAATTACCACACCACCTGTCAATACTGCAAGATCTTCAAGCATTTCCTTCCGGCGGTCGCCAAAGCCAGGAGCTTTTACTGCACAAACTTTAAGCGAACCACGTAAACGGTTTACCACCAAAGTAGCCAATGCTTCGCCATCCACATCTTCAGCAATGATCAAAAGTGGGCGACCAGTCTGAGCCGACTGTTCCAGAATAGGAAGCAGGTCTTTCATGGTGCTCACTTTTTTATCGTGGATCAGAACGTAAGGACGATCCAGATCAGCGGCCATTTTTTCGCCATCGGTAATGAAATAGGGAGAAATATAACCACGGTCGAACTGCATTCCTTCAACAACGTCCACGTAAGTTTCGGTTCCTTTGGCTGCTTCAACAGTAATTACACCTTCTTTATTCACTTTTTTCATTGCTTCAGCAATCAATGCTCCGATAGTGCTGTCGTTGTTGGCAGCAACCTTGGCAACCTGTTCTATTTTTTTCAGATCGTCTCCAACATTTACAGCCTGAGCTTTAATGCTTTCAACTACTTTCAGAACTGCTTTGTCGATACCGCGTTTCAAATCCATTGGATTTGCACCTGCAGCAACGTTTTTCAAACCAACAGAAATCAACGACTGTGCCAGAACGGTAGCTGTAGTTGTACCGTCACCGGCATCGTCACCTGTTTTGCTGGCAACTTCTTTTACCATTTGAGCGCCGATGTTTTCATAAGCGTTTGAAAACTCAATTTCTTTGGCAACCGTCACACCGTCTTTGGTGATTTGCGGAGCGCCAAATTTCTTTTCGATAACCACGTTGCGGCCTTTTGGTCCGAGGGTTACTTTCACTGCATCAGCCAATTTGTCCACTCCTTTTTTCAGGAGGTCGCGGGCTTCGATATTGAATTTAATTTCTTTTGCCATTTTAAAATCTTTTTAAATAGTTAATAATCAATTATTCGGCTACAAACAAAACATCAGTTTGCGACATCAACAGGTAATCGGTTCCGTCGATACTTAATTCCGTTCCGGAATATTTTCCGTAGAATACGGTATCGCCAATACTGATTTCCATTGGCTCGTCTTTTTTAGGAGAACCAACCAAAACTACTTTACCAACCTGTGGTTTTTCTTTTGCTGAATCAGGAATAATGATTCCGCTAGCTGTCTTTTTTTCTGCTTCCTTTGGCTGAACAAGAACTTTGCCTGCCAGGATTTTACCTTTTAAATCTGCCATTTCAACTAATTTTTATAGGTTAAACTTATTATTTTAAAATTTTGCCATCCTGTTTTAGCAGATACTATGCCAAAAGAGTTCTTGTCAAAAATGGGACAAAGACCTGGACATTTTTACATTTGAAATTTGATCCATTTAGGCCATTCCAACGCAATTCGCTGATAATTAAATTCTTGAAAATATTGTTCAGTCTGTCATTTCGTGTGTCAGACTGTCAGACAGATCCGCTTCCACCTCCTGAGAAGAAGTCCGGAAAGTTAAAAAAGCAGCCCGGTTAACCAGGCCCAAACCACATAGCGCAAGAATTTTCCGGCGAGCATGGCAATGGCTGTAATCCAAATGTTAGCCCGCAAAACCCCGAGCCCGACGGCAAAAATATCGCCAACACCCGGAACCCAGGTCAAAAAAGCGAAAATAGCTCCGCGTTTATACAATCGGTTGTGCCACTTTTCGATGGTTTCGCGTTTTACCCGAAGGTATTTTTCGATCCATTCCCATTTGCCCAGGTAACCGATGGCAAAACTGCTCATACCGCCCAACCAGTTTCCAGCCGAAGCCACCAAAACGGCCGAAGTGACATCGGTTCCGTTGGCAATCAAAAAGGTAAGAATGGCTTCGGAACTAAAAGGTACGACGGTGGCAGCCAGAAAGCTGGCCAGGAAAAGGCCCCAGAGGCTGTAATCAAAAAGTCCTGTCATGATTTACTTAAAATGGGAAAGAAAAATCCAACGAAGACCACCTTTTCCCGAGGACCAATGATAGCTGATTAATTTTGAATTCAAAAACCGGGTAACTTTTACAAGTTTTGTTCAACTCCGGAAACCATCACTCTTTTTACATCCAAACTTCCATACACCATCCTGAAAAAAGGTTTGCCGTCTTTCAGGCCAACGTCTCCAAATCCGGTTTCGGTAGAAAGAAAGCTGGTGAAATCGCCAACTTTGGAATCGATGTTTAAGGTTTTATCAACCGCATCGTAATGCACTCCTGTCAATCCTTCAATCAGCGCATAACTCGACATGGCCCGCGCATACCAATGTCCGCATTCGTATTCGTTCAACGGATTGCGCACCACCCCATCATATCTTTTACGGCATTCACGCACGATTTCAAGTCCTTTTTGTATTTCGCCTTTCAGCATCAGATGACTGGCAACCTGGTATTCGATACCGGTCCAGACTTCGTTGCTGTATACAAACGGAAGCGAAAGTTGTCCGCCTTTGGGCCAGGTACAAAGCAACAAGCCACCTTCTTTTCCACAGGCGTAAGTTGGACGCTGCGGATTGACATGATCTCTCAAGTCCGTTTTCAGGTTGTATTTGTAAACTGAATTCAGATGACTTTTCACCTTGTCATTATCCACAATTTCGGGTAGTCCGCAAACCGAAGCCATCCACATTCCCAGGATTCCATCCGACAAACAGCCTGTTCCATATTGATATTTTGGTCCTTCAGCCTGAAGAATTTTCAAGGCTTCCGGTGAATAACCGCCCATAAACGATATTTTGGATGCTTCAACAGGGTCGGCTGCCCGCAGTCCGGTCCATTTGATTTTCTGGATAAAATATTCGCCGTCATACAAATCGTTTTCCAAGAACGTTTTGCCCTTCATAAGCAGTGTTTGATAGTTTTCGAACGATTCTCCGGTTGCTTTGCTCATCTCAATGAATGCAGTCAACGCACCCAGATAAAAACTGGTGCACATGCCTTCAGGTCCCCAGAATTCAATGTCATAGGTATTGTGATGAGGTTCTTCCAGATATCCCTGGTGTTTTGGGTCCCAGGTTTCTATGCAGTAATCGATGCTCTTTTTCACCAACGGGAAAAGTCTTTTCATCCATTCGGTATTGCCACTGATGCGCCATTCGCGGTAGATTTTCATGATTCCACCCAACTGACCGTCGGATGCCGCATAAAAATCATGAACAGCAGGCGAAATCGGGAGATTGGTCCGGAATATCTGGTGACCGGCATCATTTTGGCTCACCTCAAATTCCGACTCACGGAGGGTTCGCTCCAATGCCGGGAACAGATGACAAACTGCCTGGGCATAGTTCCAGACATGGGTACAACTTCCGTGACAACATCCTCCGCTATCACCACAACCCTCCCAGGCCCAAAGTCGTCCATCAAATTGACGCAAAACTGTTGGCGATTTCAGGATGGTGAGGTTTGCCGCAACGGCCTCAGTTACTTCCGGAGGAAGCGTTGATGCAAAGAAAGCATCGCGGAAAAGTTCACTGTTTTTCTTCAAATCGGAATAATGAAGCGACCAGTATTTCGAAACTTCATCGAGATTCTGAAAACGTTTGGCATACCAGGGTTTGTAATATGGATCTTCCTCACATTTTCCGCCCGGACAACATTCCTTTGCACCTTCCGGTTTTACAACTTCCCAGTTGCCGTAATTGTCGTTTTCAAAGCCTTCGATCAACTGCGCAGATGAAGATAAGCTGTTCAGATTTTCGTTCGGATCATCGGTCAGCACAAACTGATCGGCCAGAACATGTCCCCAAGCGCCTGTACCCTGATCAACAATTTGAATGACCGCTTTTTTGCCCTTGAATTTTTTCAGGTCCCAGGTTTTCTCATGAAGGATTTCTGTCTGGGCGCCAACTGCAGTTTCAACGATTTTATCTCCAATAAGAAGCCTGACCGCAGTTTTTTCATGATCGCTTCCGCCGCCAATCAAAAATTTCAGGTATCGTTTGGAGATCGTCAACTGTGGCGATTGCAATACTCCGGTTTGTCCATCTCCAGCCGGATCGAAAGTATTAATCAATTTCTTTCCGGAGAAACCAGTAACCAACTGCTGGTTTGGAGTATTTCCTGAAGAAGGTTTTCCGGAAAAAGCAGAACCCGCTTTTGCTGGAGTTCCGGCGGTAAGATTTGAACCCGGCATATACCAGCAGAAATTAACGGTTATGGTCTTTTCTTCTCCGGGTTTCAGAACAAGCGGCACAAAAATCGATGCTCCCGGCGATGAACCTTCAACCGGAGCATTATTCACAATCGTCCGGTTTTGGATATTTTTCCATAACATGGTCAACGGGTCGAACCAGCCACCCCTGAACCAGCAATAATCCACCACCGCATTGTTGTCGTCTACAAAAATTGAAAAGCCGGTTTCCGAAACCGGAGACTGATCTTTGTTTCCGGCAACCATTGTAAATCCGTTCCGGGCATTGATAATCCGGCCATCCTTGTCGATGAAATTCTTCGCATTGTAGGAGAAAACCGCTTCAATGGTATTTCCGGAAATATTTTTAAAATGATATTCGAAGGCACCCGATGGCAAGCTTGAATTGTCTTCGTCGGTGGGAATAAACGGGCTCCAGCCTGTGACTTCAATCTGAAGCGGAATATCCTGATCTTGCAGTTTCAGGGTGGCAAAAGGAAACCGGGGCAAAAAACTTCCGCTTTCGAAACGGGGCAAACCATAATCCCGCTCTCCGGAACCATTTCCATTTCCGCCTAAACCAAACAATTTCCAGCTTGGAACCTGAGATTCCAAAACCTTGGCACCATTCTCCACTCCTTTCACACTGATCGCCGCAAAGGCAAATGGTTCGTTATAAACATCGGGCTTGTTGTTGACCGAAAGGTGAGAGATGGCGCCACTCCCTTCCATGCAAAACATTCCGGCGCCGATGCCACCAATTGGAAAAGCAACCCGGTTTAGATTTTGTCCGGAATAATTTCCGTTGAATTGGTGTTCTGAGGTTTCTCCGGAAAAGGAAAAGAACAATGAACTGAGCAGAAAAAAGGAAATCAATTGAATTGGCTTAGTTGGCTTCATGGGTCTCTTTTTAATTGGAACTGTATGATATTAGAGTTCTATAAATAGCAACGGCATTTTTGACGTTGGGTAGATTGATGTTTGAATTGGGCTTTAGCCAAAAATAATTCTCAATTGGGCTAAAGCCACAATTTGATTTTCCATACAATTCATCATAGAAATGTATATCCGTTTAATGACTAGACACCGAAGGTGTTTTATTTTCATAACCTTAGGTCAGCGACCTAGGGACATTGAACCATACATAACAACTGCCTGAAAGGCAGGACAAAATCAATCTGTCAGGATATAAATGTCGAGTGTCATGAATCATTATGTTTGTGTACTGCCTTTCAGGCAGATGTTGGTTCTTTTGTGCTTTTCCGCAGGTCGTTGACCATGCGGTTTTGAAAATGTTGACTTTTCAAGTCAAAAGGTTTTTAGACCTCATTCCGGATTATCATTTTTATTAAAATGCCTGTTCAATTTCGGAAATGCTGATATGGAATAATTTCTGTGTGATTTGGCTTAACTGAGCCTCATCTCCTGAAATATGAAAAATCCGTTGTTTGTGGGTGATTTTTTCGCCCGAAGCCAAGAGCGCTGCCGGCGATGAACTTTCGATTTCGTAAAATGGTCCCATGATCGATCCGTCGGCAACCGGGCCATCGTTGTACGAATTCACCGCATCGCCACTCAGAGGATCGTCCTGTTTGCCCCATTTGGAATTGACATATTTGGCAGGCTGTTCGGGTTTTGAAAACCATAGCAAAGTCAGCACCTTGTTTTCAGGATCGTAACTTCCGCAGTATGGAAGTGAACGCTTGGGCGAAAGACCGATTTTACTTCGATGCTTTCCATCAGTCTTAAAAAACAAAACTCCATCATTTACAATTAACCGGTCAGCCGGCACTTTTCCGAAGTAATCGTCTGTAACAATTTTGCCCAGTTCTGCTTCTTCTCCGGTTTTAAACGGGATAAAAACCACCCCTTTTTCGGATGGATTGAACATCGACAAGAGCCAAATCGACAAAAATCCGGATTTTTCAGTCCATGTTTCTTTACCCTTATTGGTTAAAATATTTTCCGATTGATAAGCCACAAAGTTCAGCAAGGGATCCAGCGAAAGTTGCAGGTCATTCTCAACATCAGCGCGTGACAGTATCTTTACATTTCGCTCAATTCCAATTTCAAGTTTTGTTCCTGCCGCATTGGCCAATGCAAATTCTTTCCTGAAACTGACACTATCGGGTGTCTGTGCAACCACATCAAAAGCTTTGGTATCAATTTCTTTCGGAACCAGCCAGTTGTTAAAAATCTGATCTTTCCCTTTGCCGAAATAGATTGAAAACGGCCCGCCTTCAGGACCAAACCAAAGGCGTTCTTCGCCACCAAAGGCGTTAAACTGTGGACTAAGTTTTCCTGACTCAATCAGTTTGTAGTTGATCCAGCCAAAACTTTTTCCTTCGGGTCCTTTGGAAGAACTGGTCATCACCCTACCTTGCAGATCAGGAGATAAAATCAGACTGGCTTTTGAGACGCTGTCTTTGAGTTCAATAAAATTCATTTGGTGTGCTTTCAGGAAAGCGAGGTCATAACCAAAAGTTCCTTTGGGAAATACTTTTTCTGCCTGTGAATTCATAGCTGCAGGTTTTTTGTTGGTTGAAGAGGCGCAGGCTAACATAAAGATAGCAAGACTGATAACAAAAGCTGAATTTCTTCTTCTTCTCATACTGCCTGTATTTCTTCTGATTTTTATCTTACTGATGATTTTCGAATGACCAATTTGGTTTTCAATACTTTCTGGATGGGTTCAGCATCAGGGTTTTCGATTCGGCTAAAAAACAATCGTGCCGCTTCCTGCCCAATTTCAAAGGTTGGATGAGTGATTGAAGTTAAGGCCGGATCAACCACAGTGGAATGAAATTCATCGGTAAATCCAACCAGCGCAACATCTTCAGGAATGCGCAGTCCACGACGTTTAATCTCTTTCATGGCTGCAAAAGCCACTGTATCGTTGATCCCGAAAATTGCATCCGGACGTATAGATAACTCAAGCAATGCGGCTGTGACTTTGGTCGCATCAAGGGTGCTCATATTGCATTTAACCAGCAATTCAGATCGAAATTCGAGTCCGCATTTTTTCAATCCGGAAAGATAACCCTGAGTTCTTTGCTGAGAAATATTCAGGTGGTCAGGGCCAGCAATGTAGGCGATCCGCTGAAATCCATTTTTGCAAAAATGGCTGGTTATTTTTTGAGCTGCATCCACATTGTCAACCACCACCGATGGAACTTTATCAATCCGGCATACCCGGTCGAAAAAAACAAGTGGGATATGGTTGTTGATGAGCCGATCGAAATGTTCATAGGTTTTAGTTTCCTGACTCAGGCAAACTATCAGGCCTTCGACACGGGTTTTCATCAAATTTTCAACCGCCTTAATTTCCTTTTTTAACGATTCGTTGGATGAAGCGATGAGTATGTAGTATCCTTTCTCTTCGGCAATATGCTCAATTCCTGAAATGATGGATGAATAAAAGTGAGTTACCAAATCAGGAACAATCACTCCAATCATCCGGGTCGCCTGTTTTAGCAAGCCCATGGCCAGCGGATTGGGAGAATAATTCATTTCAGCAGCCAGTTTCTGCACCTTTCGGGTCACATTTGGACTGATATCCGGATGATTATTCAGTGCCCTTGAAACCGTTGAAATTGAAACGCCAAGTTCCTGTGCCAAATCCTTTAACGAAATATGTCTTTTCCCCTTTTCCATCTTATAGCGAATCAAACCATTTTATACACAAAGCTAACAGATTTTCATAAACAGAAGTAGTGTTCAGTGATCAGTCTCAGTATTCAGGCAGTCATCTGACGATACAAATCTATCCTTCAATCCATCAGTCCCTCAATTGCTGAATAATGTTCCTCAACATATTTCTTATCACGCAAACCTTTGCGCAAACCTTTGCACTATTTTACTGAATCTGAACGTATTGCATGGTAATATTTTATACTGATATTTGCATCGGATATTTAAAAGTGCATTCAGCTGATCCATTTACCATCAGCAGTTTAGCAAAAATTGATCCGATATTTTGAAGATTGTTAAACATTTAAATCATAGAAGATGAAAAGAATTGTAGTAGCCGGAGCCGGGGGTTTCATTGGTGGCCACCTGGCCAGAAAACTGAAAGACATGGGAAATGATGTTCGTGCGGTCGATAAAAAACCCATGAACCAATGGTATCAGGTACATACCGACATCGATAACCTGGTGCTTGATCTGAACAGCAAAGAAAATTGCTACACGGCGTTGAACGGATACAATGAAGTGTTCAACCTGGCTGCAGATATGGGTGGAATGGGTTTCATCGAAACGCATAAGGCTGAATGTATGCTAAGCGTTTTAATCAACACGCATCTTCTGATGGCTGCCAAAGATTTAGGAATCGACCGTTTTTTCTATGCTTCGTCCGCTTGTGTTTACAATGGCGAAAAACAACAGGAAACCGATAATCCCGGATTGAAGGAAGCTGATGCTTATCCGGCTCAGGCTGAAGATGGCTATGGATGGGAAAAACTGTTCTCAGAACGCATGTGTCGTCATTTCCGCGAAGATTATGGAATTAACACCCGTGTTGCACGTTTCCACAATGTATATGGACCGCACGGAACCTGGGATGGTGGTCGTGAAAAAGCGCCTGCAGCCATGTGTCGCAAAGTGCTGGAAGCTGAATTGTATGGCAAAACTGAAATCAACATCTGGGGCGACGGAGAACAAACCCGCAGCTTCATGTACATTACGGAATGTGTTGAAGGTATCCTGAAAATCATGTACAGCGACATCATCGAACCGATCAACCTGGGAAGCAGCGAAATGGTATCGATCAACCAACTGGTTGACATTGTAGAGAAAATTGGCAACATTAAACTTAACCGGACTTACGACCTGGATGCTCCCAAAGGGGTTCGCGGACGAAACAGCGACAATACCCTGATCCTGGAACTACTTGGATGGGAACCTTCTTTACCGTTGGCAAAAGGAATGAAAGAAACCTACGACTGGATCCGGACACAAATGGTAAGCGGAGGAATTAAATAGATTACGGCATCAGTGTCATTTACCAGTAGCCAGTAACCAGTTGCTATTTGCTGGTTTTTGGTTTCTGGTTTCTGGCAGAAAATCATCTAAACTTATGAGTGATAAAAAAGTACTGGTCAGCGGATGTTATGATCTGCTTCATGCCGGGCACATTGCCTTTTTCAAAACGGCTTCTCAATACGGTAAACTCTATGTGAGTCTTGGTCAGGATGAAAACCTTTTCCGGTTGAAAGGCAAAAAGCCCTATTTCAGTCAGGAAGAACGGGTTTATATGGTCAGCGCTGTTAAATATGTGACGGATGCATTTGTATCCTCAGGAATGGGAATACTCGATTTTGAAGAAGACATGAAGCGCATCCAGCCCGACTATTTTGTGGTGAATTCCGATGGATACACCGAAGGTAAAAAGCGTCTTTGCGAGGAGAATGGGGTTGAACTGATCGTTTTGGAACGCATTCCTGAAGAAGGATTGCCTGCCCGTTCGAGTTCTCAGTCGAAAAAAGACCTGAAATTTCCTTACCGCCTTTGTCTGGCTGGTGGATGGATGGATCAGCCATGGGTTTCGGCAGTTCACCCTGGATCGTGCGTGGTGGCGCAAATATGGCCCGATTACGATTTTAATGACCGCTCAGGAATGGCCACCAGCTCACGCAAAATTGCTGAAGAATTGTGGGGTGGAAAGTTTCCTGAAGGTGATCCGGTACGAAATGCACAATTGCTGTTCGGCGCCGAAAATCCTCCGGGATCGGAATATGTTTCCGGATCGCAGGATCAGCTTGGTATTCTGATGCCTGGAGCCAACCGACTGGATTATGACGGAAAATACTGGCCATGCCATATCGAGTCGACCATCAATCCTGAAATCTGCGACTGGCTTTCGAATGTGTTGCATTTGATTCCTTTGGCTCCACGTCCGGAAGGATACAATCCGCTGATCGATAAACACCTAACCCTCGAAAACGTGAAAGCACTTGGCCAGGCCGGAGATTTATGCTGGAAAGGAATCATTGAAATGAATGTTTCCAAACTCGGCGAAGGAATGACCCAAACCTTTCAGTTCTGGAAAAAAATGTTACCTCATACTGTACCCGATTGGGTCGCCGAAGAAATGGGTACCAATTGGCTTTCCAAATATCCGGGTGCCATTCCCTCCGGTAGCGGCGGTGGATATGTAATTGTTGCCTCTGATATCCCGATTCCCGGAGCAATGAAGATCAAAATAAAACACTAATCGACTCATAAACAAACTCTTAATTAAATGTTTACTACATACTTAATTGATTTCATCAGAATCAAAAATCTGATGATACTGATGGTTATTTGCCTTTTTATTGCTTCCTGCAGTCAAGATCCGGTTCTTTGGAAAGTTGATTCAACCAATCAGGTCGCCAGCGAATACATCAAAAGCAAACCGGAATTTTCAGAATTTGCCAAACTGGTTGAAATGACCGGGTCAGGGCCATTACTAGGCATCAGAGGACCTTACACGATCATGGTCCCGAACAACGATGCAATGTTTGCCTACTATAAACTTAAGGGCGTTAATTATTTGACTGATTTTGACGAAAAATTTCTAAAAAACTTATTGCACAATCACATTATCACCAATGAAATTCCATCCGGGGACATGGGTTTGGGAGCACTGCGCGATACGAATGCAATTGGTGATTTCTTGGTTACTGAATTTCAGGGCTCGGATATTATCCTGAATAAATACGCAAAAATTATAGATCGTGATGTTCGTTTGGCGAATGGGTATATACATGTTATTGACCATGTTATTGATCCGGTTACAAAAGATATTTATCAGGTGGTATCGGAAGATCCTTCTTATAAAATATTTTCTGAAGGACTGAAAATTACCGGATTAAAAGACACTTTGCAACTCATTTCATTTCGTTATGGAAATAAGACAGCTCGTACCCGGTTTACTATTTTTGCTGTGCCTGATACGATCTATCAGCGAAAGGGAATTCAGAATGTGGACGATCTGATCAAATGGACCGGTGCAAATCCTGACAGCATTACCTATAGGAATAATCCGTTTTACAGGTACATGGAATACCACTGCCTCAATGGAACCCACTATCTTTCCGATTTGAATACGCAGTTGTATCCGATTTTATCTCAGGACAACAACATCTCGCTGACTGTTGATACCGACTATAAAATTAATTACATCCCAAAAACTAAAAAATACACTGCATTCATTGTTCCTGCCTCAAATGTCCCGACAAAAAACGGAGCAATTCATGCTATTAATGGGTTACTGCCAGTAATTGAACCCGATCCAAGTACAATTATTTTTGAGACCACGGATTTTTTCGATCTCAAGCAGAAAGACTGTTATGGAAAATATTACGAAAAATGGTCGGATGGCAAAAATACTTTCGCAAAGATTAAATGGGTCGGTGATTTCCTGCAATACTATATTAAGCCGAGTCCGAATAAGAATAATGATGCGCTGAATATGTTGGGTTGGTGGGAGCTTTCTGTAACTTTTCCAAAAGTGATGAAAGGAAATTATAAAATTTCTATCTATCAACCAGAGGGTTGGTTTTTATCTGATTGTGAGGTTTCCCTTGATGGAAAAAAGACAGGCTTTACTTACAAAGGACCCAATGGTGGAGGTCCTGGTGGTTTGCAGCAAGTAGCAGAAGGCCATTTTACCACCACTTCTGAACATACCCTAACACTAAGAAATTTGGATTATGGTGGTTGTTGGTGGGATTATATTAAATTTGAACCATTAAAATAAGATTCCGGTTTTTTAGCACCTTATTTTCTTACTTTAGGGACTTCTTAAATTCAATCTTATGAGCAACAACTATTGCCTGATTATGGCTGGAGGAGCCGGAACGCGTTTCTGGCCAAAAAGCCGTATCGCAAAACCGAAACAATACCTCAGCCTGTTTGGCGATCAGTCGCTCATTCAGGAATCGGTAAAACGGTTCGCCAATTTTATTCCTGAAGAATCAATTTATGTGGTTTCGGCAAAAAGTCAGCAGGCGGTTTTGGAATCGCAGACAGGAAACCTGCCGAAGGAAAATCTGATCTTCGAACCGGTTGGAAAAAATACACTTCCGGCAATTGGTCTGGCTGCCTTGTTTATTGCTGAAAAAGATCCGGAAGGAGTCATGATTGTTTCTCCGTCGGATCACTTGATTCAGAATAATGAACTGTTTCAGCAGTGTATCGAATCAGCTGCCCTCATCGCTGAAAAGAAAAACGGAATTGTGACCATCGGGATTTCCCCGAAATATCCAGCCACCGGTTACGGATACGTGCAAACTGGCGATGAAATTCAAGTTGGACAAAGCATCCGCTCTTTCTCAGTCAATCGGTTCGTCGAAAAACCCAATGTTGAAGTGGCAATGGGGTATTTGAAACAAGGCGGATTCTTCTGGAACAGCGGCATTTTCGTTTTCAATGTTTCGGTATTCCTGAAAGCTGTTCAGGAATTCTCTCCAGAATTGTATTCTGACCTGATGCGAATCAAGAAACACATCGGGACTGAAACCTATGAAGAAGCTGTTGACCGGATTTACCGCGAAGTGACTTCAATCTCCATTGACTACGGAATTCTGGAAAAAGCCTCGAACGTATTTTTGGTACAGGGTGATTTCGTTTGGAACGATCTGGGAAGCTGGGAAGAAGTGTACAAGTACGATCCGAAAAAAGACGAAAATCAGAATGCGGCTTCCGGAGAAGTCATTTTGATCGACACTAAAAACTCCTACATTTCTGCTCCAAACAGCTTAGTTGCGGTAGTAGGATTGGACGATGTCATTGTAGTTCAGGAAGGAAACACCATCCTGGTTTGCAAACGCGACCGGGCAGAAGATATTAAAGCTGTGGTTGGTGAAATCACCCGGCGAAAACTGGATCAGTATTTATAAAAACCAGTATTTATTCATTTACAATTCATGCATCTCCATTGTAAAAAGATAATTTTCAGATGCAATCTGACCAATAAATCAATCATAAAATTAATTGGAATAAACAAGTAACCAAAACTAAACCCAACCACTTCGCGATGAAATATTTTGGATTTGCACGAGCACATTCCTGGCACCAATTTGTGCTATTATTCATTTTCCTTACCAGCTTTCTTTTCAATTCATGCCAGGAAGAACCTAAATTATGGGAAGTCAAATCAACCAGTCAAGTTGCCAGCGACTATATTAAAAGCAAGCCTGAATTTTCTGAGTTTGCAAAACTGATTGAAATGACGGGATTAGACCCATTATTAGGCATCCGTGGACCTTTTACCATCATTCTTCCCAACAATGATGCGATGTTTGCCTATTACAAAGAAAAAGGTGTGAATTCCTTAACTGATTTCGATGAAGCATTCCGCAGGAAATTAGCACTCAATCACCTAATAACAAACGAAATAGCAACCGGAGATATGAGCCTCGGTGCGCTTCGCGATACCAATTCAATTGGCGATTTTCTGGTGACTGAATTTCAGGGTTCTGACATTATTCTAAACAGACATTCAAAAATCATTGAACGGGATATTCGCCTTGCCAATGGTTATGCACATGTCATCGACCGGGTTATTGAACCGATAACGAAAGATGTTTATTCCGTGGTCTCCGAGGATCCTTCGTTTAAAATATTTGCTGAAGGACTGAAGATTACAGGAATCAAAGACACCCTTCAGCAGATTTCATTTCTCTTTGGAAGTCATACTTCCCGAACCCGTTTCACCCTTCTCGCTGTCCCTGATACGATTTATCAAAAAAACGGAATTACCAGTGTGGACGATCTGATCAAATGGACCGGGGCAAACCCGGATAGCATTACCTCCATGAATAATGCATTTTACCGGTATATGGAATACCACTGTATGGCTGGAACCTATTTTCTTTCGGATCTGAACTCGCAATTGTACCCTATCCTATCGCATGACAATAACATCTTGATGACCATCGATACGGACTATAAAATCAATTACCTGCCGAAAACAAAAAAATACACAGCGTTTATAGTTCCGGCTTCAAATACTCCGGCTAAAAATGGTGCACTTCATGCCATCAACGGTTTATTGCCGGTTTTTGAGCCTGCCCCTCAATCAGTAATATTTGAAACTACTGATTTCCAGGATATCAAGCAGGGAGATTGGTTTGGAAAGTATTATATGAAATGGAATGATGGGAAAAATGATCTTGCAAAGATTAAGTTTGATGGTGACTTTCTAGGATATTATTATAAAACTCACGATTGTCCGGTCGCTATTGGTCGCGATGCATTATTTATGCTTGGGTTTTGGTGGATTGAAATAACATTTCCTAAGGTAATCAAAGGCAAATATAAAATCATATATGGATCTGAATGGGGTGGAACTGCAAGTTTTATTGTCTATGTCGACGGCAAAATTACAGGCTATGCGTATGACGGTCCTAAAGGAGGTAATCAGACCATTGCAGATGTTGACTTTGCCACAACATCCGAGCATAGAATTAAGATTGTGCCAACTATCTATGGCGCACTTTACTGGGACTATGTCGAATTTGTTCCAGTGGAATAGACGCTGAATTTCTTCTTTGAAGTTCCAATTTTGCGCCTGGAGAAGATGTTCCTAAACATTTTTTTCAGGCGCAAACCTTTGCGCAAACCTTTGCGCCAATCTGCTGATTTGTAAAGCGTTGAATTCAGTCATTTTATTCTGATATTTATCCGGAAATCATCTGAATTGAAGCATGGAAAACCTCATAAAAAAATCATACCTGTTCGGTAAAACAACACTTCAGCACGCAATGAATCCCAGACCAAAGCTTTTTTCATCTGGTATTTTGTTGGCATTTCTTTTTTCATCTTTTTTCCTGGAGGCCCAGGTGAAAATTAATGATTGGGAAAACCCCCAGGTTTTAGGTATTAACAAGGAAAAAACTCACGCTACCATCACGCTGTCAGGAGAAAAACAAAACAATCCCAGCATAATTTCGCTGAATGGAATGTGGAAATTCACATGGTCGCCCGATCCGGAGCACCGCCCGAAAGACTTTTATAAACCCGACTTCGATTGCTCCGAGTGGAACACCATCCATGTTCCCGGAAACTGGGAAATGCAAGGTTTTGGAACGCCTGTTTACACCAACATTAAATATCCGTTCAAGCCAGCTCAACCCAAAGTGATAGCCGAACCAGATAAGAGTTTTACCAGTTTTTCTGAAAGAAATCCGGTTGGCAGCTATCTCACCACTTTTCAGGCACCGGAGAATTGGACCGATCATTTGGTCTTCATTAATTTCGACGGGGTTCAATCAGCAATGTACCTTTGGGTCAACGGACAGCAAGTGGGTTTCAGCGAAAATTCAATGTCGCCGGCCGAGTTCGAAATCAGCCGGTACCTTCGGAAAGGCGAAAACAAACTGGCGGTCGAGGTGTACAAATGGTGCGCCGGAAGTTACCTCGAAGACCAGGATATGTGGCGCCTGGCAGGTATCTTCAGGGATGTCGATTTGATGATCAGGCCCAAAACCTACATTCAGGATTATTCAGTTCAGGCCGAACCCACAACAGATTTCAGCAAAGCAACTGTAAATCTGAAAATAAATCTCGAAAACCGGTCGGGAATCGACACAAAAGCCCTGACGCTTGAAACACGCATTTCAGGTTTTACGAGCTCTGGAAATCCATTAGAATTTCAACTTTCGAGAAAAGATATTTCAGTAAAAAAGAATGCATCGCTGGAGATCGCTTTAAGCTCTGAAATACTTCATCCACGGCTTTGGTCGGCCGAAAAGCCTAATTTGTACGAGATGGTTTTAACCCTTAAAAATGCAAAAAACGAAATTCTCGAAACCGCAAATTGTCGCTTTGGAGTGAGAAGGATCGAGGTTCAGGGCGATGTTTTCACAATCAATGGCAAGGCAGTCAAGCTGAAAGGAGTGAACCGGCATGAACAGCATCCGCGAACCGGGAAACAGGTCGACAGGCAAACCATGATCCGCGATCTGGAACTGATGAAACAGGCCAACATCAATATGATCCGCACCTGCCATTACCCCGATCAGCCTTTGTTTTACGAACTCTGCGACGAATATGGTTTCTATGTGATGGACGAAACCAACCAGGAATCGCACGGATTTGGGATTGGAAATAAGATCATCGGCGATGATCCGGTTTGGAAAAAAGCCCATGTTGACCGGGCAGTGGCCTTGGTACAGCGTGATAAGAACCATGCCTGCGTTATTTTCTGGTCGCTTGGGAATGAAGGTGGCAAGGGCCGCAACCTGGTTGCCATGGCTGATACCATCCGAAAACTCGATCCTACCCGACTCATTTACTCCGACACCCAACGTGATGTTTCGGCCATTTACGACGAAGGTTACCTGCATCCGGATACCCTGAAAAAACTGGGAGAACGCATCAAAGACAAGCCTGTTTTTATGCGTGAATATGCGCATGTGATGGGAAATTCAGGTGGAAATCTAAAAGAATACTGGGATGTAATTTATGCGGATCAAAGTTTGGCCGGAGCAGCAATCTGGGAATGGGTCGATCAGGGAATCGCCCGGAAAAAGACCGGTTCTCTGCTGAAATATGGCGATAATCCGGCCAGCCTTCAGCTTCAGGATGATGAATACTGGGCTTATGGCGGTGATTTTGGAGATCAGCCCAACGATGGAAATTTCTGCATCAAAGGCCTGATTGGTTCAGATCGGGTGCTGTATCCGCATTACTACGAAGCACAAAAAATATATCAACCAATAGATTTTCAACTCATTGATGCCAGTCTGCCTAAAGTGAAAGTGATTAACCGGTATGATTTTACTTCGCTGGCTGAGATTGATCTGGTTTACGAATATCGGTCGAACGGAAAATCCGTTCAAACCGGAATCCTCGAAGGCAGCTCCATCCTTCCGGGTCAATCATCTGAAATCTTGATTCCTCAACTAAAAGCAATCGATAACTCTAATCCAGAGATTTGCCTTAATCTGTATGCCAAATTGAAGAAAGCTACCTGCTGGGCTACCGGTGGATTTTGTGTGGCACGGGAGCAGTTTGTACTGAAATCATTTGCAGTTCCAAATATTCTGGCTTCAGGAAAAGAACTGCAAACCAAGGAATCGGATACCGAAATTCTTGTTCAGAATGATCGGTTTCAGGTAAGTTTCAGCAAGAAAACAGGTTCATTATTGAGCTGGAAATCAGATAATAAAGAGTTGATGATTGGCCCGTTGGAACCTTATTTCTGGAAACCCGCCAACGACAACCAAAAGATGAGCGGTTTTGAGCGCGAGCAGGGAAAATGGAAGACTGCCGGAGAAAAACGGATCGTTGAAACTTATACAAGCTCAGCTACCGGGAACAATGGATTAGTTACAATTCTCTTCAAAATGAATTTGCCAACAATTGGTGCAAAATACGAATTGAGATACACCATCAACGGGCAAGGAAAAATTCAGGTTGAAGCCAGTTACCAGCCTCAAAACGACACCATTCCGCTGATACCCAAGTTTGGTATGCGCATGCAAATTCCGGATCAATTCACTACTGTTAACTGGTATGGCCGTGGCCCCTGGGAAAACTATCCCGACCGGAAAACCGCTTCGCTGATTGGAATTTACGAGTCAAAACTAGAAAATTTCATCACCAATTATCCGGCTCCACAAGACAATGCCAACCGCTGTGATGTGCGCTGGTTCTCGTTTTCCGATCAAAATGGCAGCAGTATTAAAGTGACCGGTTTGCAGCCGCTCTGTTTTCATGCCTGGCCATACACCGAAGATGATCTTGAAAAAGCCAAACATCCGTTTGATTTGCCCAAACGCGATTTCATCAACCTGAACATCGATTTAAATATCCATGGCGTGGGAGGAAACGACACCTGGGGCGCCAAAACCATGGAGCAATACACCATTCCGGGGAATAAATCCTACAGCTATGGCTTCGTGATGGAAGTTCATGAAAATAAAAAGTAAAAACCAATTTAAATATAAACCCAATGAAGAATCTATTTAAAATCGCAGTCATTTTAAGTTCATTTGCATTTCTGAATGCCTGCCAAAGTAAGCCTCAACCAACAGCCAAGTTTGAACCAACTTTCAAGTCGCTTGAACAGGTCAACCCTGTTCCGGAATGGTTTAAAGATGCCAAGTTCGGAATCTATTTTCACTGGGGCGTTTATTCCGTTCCTGCCTGGGGCAACGAATGGTACCCGCGTAACATGTATTTCGCGGGTTCGCCTGAAAACAAGCACCAGATTGAAACTTTCGGCGAGTTAAAAGATTTTCCCTACGACAAGTTTATCAGCGGAACGACTGATAAAAAAGGAAATATCTATCAGTTTGCACCAAAACTGAAGACCGAAGGCGGACAATTCGACCCGGCTGAATGGGCACAGCTTTTTGCCGATGCCGGAGCTAAATTTGCAGGTCCGGTAGCCGAGCACCACGACGGATTTTCGATGTGGGCGAGCAAGGTCAATCCCTGGAATGCCAAAGCCATGGGACCAAAACTTGACCTGGTCAAATTGCTGACCGATGAAATCAGGAAGAAGAACATGAAGGTGATTCTTTCGATGCACCATGCCTTTAACATTACCGGCTTCTACGAAAAAGTGCCTGCCACCACCGATCCAAAATTCCAAATGCTATACGGACAGCAGGGAAAAGAAAAGAACGAGGCCTTTTGGCTGGCCAAACACAAAGAGATCATCGACGATTATCAACCGGATATCATCTGGCAGGATTTTAATTTGAATGCCATTTCGGAACCGGTCTTGCTGCAATTCCTGGCCTATTACTACAACCGGGCTGCTGAATGGAACAAGGAAGTGGTAGCTACCTACAAAGATGCACTGAATAAAAAATGTGCCGTTCTCGATTTCGAACGTGGCGGTCCGACCAACCTGACCGAAAACTACTGGCTGACCGACGATGCGATCAGTTCGTCGAGTTGGTGCTATACCGAAGGAATTGGATACTATTCCAAAAAGCAAATCCTACATGGCTTTTTCGACCGCGTGAGCAAAAACGGGAACCTGTTGCTGAATATTTCGCCAAAAGCTGACGGAACCATTCCGCAGGAGCAGCGCGATGTTTTGCTGGCCATGGGCGATTGGCTGAAGAAATATGGCGAAGCCATTTATTCTACCCGTGCCTGGGAAAAGTATGGTGAAGGTCCGACCAAAATGGGAGCTGCCCATGGCGTATTTGAGAATCCAAAAGAAGGTACTGCTCAAGATATCCGTTATACCCGTTCGAAAGACAATACCACGTTATATGCAATTTTGCTGGGTTGGGAACAGGGTCAGAAAGAGGTCAAACTGACTGCACTGTCATCAGATCGGATTAACCTGAAAAACCTGAAAGAAGTGTCTTTACTGAACGGAGCAGCTGGACAATATCTGCCTTTGACTTTCAAACAGGATGCCTCAGGTTTAACCATTAACTTGCCTGAAAAATCGTTCGACGAGCTGGCCTATGCCCTGAAATTAAGTTTCGAGGGAACGATTCCAGCATTGAATAAGTATGTCGATTTGAATTGTTCGCCCTACTATTACCTGACTCCGGGTCAAAAATCGGGTGTTGTTTTTGGCGCAGATGGTACCTTGTCTGACGACCGGAAAAATCCGGCTCAGCAATGGAAATTTGAAAAAGCAGCTGCCGGAATCTACAAAATCATCAGCCGGACCAATACGCAAACTATGCTCGAATCAGAAGGAAAAACGTTTAAAGTTGCGCCTTCAACCGGAAAAGAAAATCAGCAATGGAAAGTGGAAGAGACTTTTGAAGGCTTACTGAAAATTTCGTGCGTTCAGTTTCCCAATGTTTTCCTGACTGTTGAAGGTGAAATCGTCAAAGGCGCAAAAGCCACGGGCACCGAAATCGGACTGAATACTTCGTTTGGGTGGTCACTCCATGAAGTATGCGAAATGAAACAAACAGCCTATAAAACTCTGGTAATTCCCGGCACCATTGAAGTGGAAGATTTTGATCTGGGTTGCCCCGATGATACTTATTTCGATAAAGATGAAGCCAACGCAGGTGGCAAATACCGCACCGATACCGGAGTTGACATCGAAGCATGTTCCGCCGGCGGGTTCAATACCGGCTGGGCAGGTTCCGGAGAATGGACAGCATACACCGTAGATGTGAAGAAAAGCGGTAAATACAAAGTTTCGGTCATGGTAGGTACGACCTCCGATTCAGGAAAATTGCATCTTGAATTCAATGGCGAAAACAAGACCGGAATTTTACCGGTATTGAATACTGGTGGCTATCAGAACTGGAAACCGGTAACAACATCAGTTGAGCTAACTGCTGGCAAGCAAATCATGAAAATCTACCTCGATGAAGCCAATTCAGGCTTGAATATGGATAAAGTAATTTTTACTGCTGAGTAAGATAAATTTGAAGATATAAGTTGAAGTTTTTATCTGAAAAAGGAAGAAATTATACTAATTTGCCCAGCATTAACGAAAAAAAGAAAAACGATGAAAAGATTTATACAAAAATCGATGGTGCTGCTTTACATTGCTTTTTTCACGTTGAAGATAAACGCACAGAACACCCCACCGTCGTGCGTCATCACTTATCCGCATTGTAATGCTTATTTTATGCAGGGAACAGAGGTGACCATCCGGGTTTATGCAACCGATTTGGGAGGGACAAGTGCTAATGGAACTGTTTCAAAAGTCGAGTTTTTTAAGGATGATGTAAAAATCGGAGAAGCCAGTACGGCAACTTCAAATACCTATTCTTTCTTGTGGACCAGTGTTCCGGCAGGAACGTACCGGATCACTGCCAAGGCCACTGAAAATGCAAATTCATTTTCCAGCTCTGCCGGAGTCATTGTAACAGTTGGATCTGAAGCGGTAAAATCTGCAGGCCTCAGTGCAGGAAAAGGAAAATATCTGGCCAATGTGAACGGCTATAACCGTACAGATTTTCTGAAATACTGGAATGGGGTCACTGCTGAGAACAGCTGCAAATGGGGATCGGTGGAAGCAAACCGCGATGTGATGAATTGGACCGATGCTGACAAAACTTACAATTTTGCAAAAAACAACCATCTGAGTTTTCGGTATCATGCATTGGTCTGGGGAAGCCAGTATCCGGCATGGATAAAGAATTTGAGTCCTGCCGATTTTCAGGCAGAAATGGAAGAATACATGGCTGCTATTGCAAAGCGTTTCCCTTTGATTGATCAGATCGATGTCCTGAATGAAAACATGTATCTGAACAGTTGGAATAAACAGGAACACGCTGAAGGAACTCCATACTTCAGAGCAGGTTTGGGTGGCCCGGGAGTCACCGGATATGATTGGGCGATCTGGCTTTTTGAGAAAGCCCGTTTTTATTTCCCCAATGCCAAGCTGGTAATGAATGATTTTGAACTGGAAACCAACAGCGCCGGGCTAAACGAAATGCTGGCCGTGATCAAAGTCCTTCGCGACCGGGGTCTGATTGATGGAATCGGGACCCAGGCACACTATTTTAATCTGGATGGAACAGCCCCGAGTACAGTTCAGAATGCCTTGAACGCTATGGCGAAATCAGGCTTGCCCATTTATGTAACTGAATTGGATATGAAAGGCAGTCCGGCAACCGAAGCCGGTCAGCAAAGCAAATACAAAGCTTTGTTCCCGGTGTATTGGAACCATCCTGCCGTTGCCGGAATTACCTTTTGGGGTTATGTCGAAGGTACAACCTGGGCGGCTGGTACAGGTCTTCTAAATGCTGACGCAACCGAACGATCGGCCATGAGCTGGATCAAATCGTATATGGAAAGCCTTCCTGATGTGGGATATCCTTTCAAAGATTCAGGCGGACCAAACGGAATTAGTCCGTTCATCGATAATCAGGTTTTCAGGGTCTATCCAAATCCTGCAACTTCAGGAAAAGTTACTATTGAGAATATTTCCGGCGAAAAGATAAATTCAATTGAGGTCATTGATATTCAGGGCAAATTGGTGAAGACAGTTATACCTGATAACAAAAACATCGAAATTGAGGTTTCAGATTTGAAGAAAGGAATGTATTTCTTGAGAGTTCTGAGAAAAAATGCTGTTCTGGACAAAAAATTGATCATCCTCTAACCAAAAGGGATTTTTCCCTGAATTTAAGAAGTTAAAAACTATGACGCTTAAGAAACTTACACTTTTCATATTAAATACATTCATATTCCTGAATCTGTCAGCACAGGTTGCTACCATTGATGTTGCTAAAGTAAAACAAGTAGTCGATGGATTTGGCGCAAGCACAGCATGGCACGGGCAGCTCACCGTAGCAGAAGCCGATGCCGCCTTTAAAAATGACAATTCGGAGCAAATGGGTTTGAGCATTCTGCGTGTTCGGATTGATCCGAATTCTGCATGGAACGACGAAAAACAGAATGCGATCAAAGCCAAAGCGCGTGGAGCCATGATTCTCGCCTCCCCCTGGTCGCCACCGGCATCCATGAAAACCAATAATAACCTGATCGGCGGCGAATTAAAACCAGCTTCGTATGCCGATTATGCTTCTTTCCTGAAAAAGTTCTGCACCAGTATGGGGAATGTGGATGTGGTATCCTTTCAAAACGAGCCAAACATACAGGTTGGATATGAATCATGTACCTGGAGTCCGGCACAGCTGCTTGAATTTTGTAAAACAAATGCACAGGCAATTGGGACTACGGTAATGATGCCCGAGGCCTTCAATTTTGATTGGAAATACTCCGATCCGGTGCTGAATGATTCCACTGCAAATTCGCATATTCAATACATTGGAGGTCATATTTACGGCACCCGGCCCTATTACTATGCCAATGCCTGGAACAAAGGGAAAAAGGTTTGGATGACGGAACATTACTACAATCCGGATGACATCGATACCTGCCTGATTATGGCCAAAGAAATTGCAGATTGTTTCTATTATAGCCAAAACGCTTACGTTTGGTGGTGGCTTCGACAACCAGGTTGTAACCTGATGGAAAAAGGGGGCAAGCTGAAACGAAAAGGGTATATCATGGGTCAGTTTTCGAAATTCGTGCGTCCCGGTTTTTATCGGGTTGATGCCACTTATCAGCCAAAAACAAAGGTGTACCTGGTAGCTTTTAAGGGGAACGGCCAAAATGTTGTGGTTGCAATTAACCAAAATAAAAACTCGGTCAGCCAATCGTTTAGCTTTAAAAACGATACGGTATTCAGTGTAAAGAAGTATGTAACTTCGGCCAGCAAAAACATCAGGGATGAAGGAACATTAACCTGTGCCAACAATTCATTTACCGATAACCTGGATGAACAAAGTATAACGACCTATGTATCCAGTAAAATACCGACAGGCAATCATTCCTTCAAAGAAAATGAAATCAGGATTTACCCGAATCCTGCTTCCAAATTCCTTCATCTTTCTACTATTGAAGGAGTAAATGATCTCCGGATTTTCAATATGCTTGGACAGCCATTAATCTCTAAAACAAATCCTGTAACTCCGACAATCAATATTTCCGGTCTGAATTCAGGAGTATACCTAATACGGATTAGGAAGGAAGGAAGCGATCAAACTTTCAGATTTATCAAGAAATAAAGAAAAGAATGGATCATTAAAACTCTGATAATGATGAAAAAAATAGTGTCTTTAATTGTACTTCTGAATTGTCTTTCAATGTTGCTTTTCGGTTTTGAAAAGCGCGATCTGCTTCAGAAAAAAGCCGATTTGGCCGCTGTTAAAACAAGTCTGATCCTGAATCAGAAATGGGTCAGCTATCCGAAATACAACGATCGTAAAGCTTGGGATAATCTGACTTCCGGCGTAAAAGAAGAAATCATCCGCAAGGGTGAATCAGCCCTGAATTACGAATGGAAAGTGGTGAAAGCAAGTGACTATCTGGAGTTCGAACGAAGTGGCAACCGCGACATCATGCAAAATCCACTCAATGCCAATCTTACCGCTTTGAGTAACCTGGTGCTGGCCGAACTGGCCGAGGGCAAAGGCCGCTTTATGGATCAGATTGCGAATGGGGTCTGGCAAAGTTGTGAAATGACCAGCTGGGCACTGTCGGCGCATATCCGTGGAACGCAGGCGGAGAACACCTCACTGCCATCGTATAAGGAAAATATCATTGATTTAATGGCCGGCGACCTTGGATCTTTTCTGTCGTGGACCTATTTTTTCCTGAAAGATGAACTCAACAAGGTTCAGCCATTGATTGCCGAACGACTGCGTAAAAATCTTCAGGACCGTATTCTGGATCCATACATGAACCGCAGCAATTTCTGGTGGATGGCCTTTCAAGCCAAGCCGGGAATCATGGTCAACAACTGGAATCCCTGGTGCAATTTCAATGTGCTGACTTGTTTCCTCCTGCTCGAAAACGATCCGGAAAAACTGGCTGCAGCCGTCCGTCGGACAATGGAATCGGTCGATAGTTTCATCAATTACAATCACAACGACGGCGCCTGCGAAGAAGGTCCATCGTATTGGGGACATGCAGCAGGGAAAATGTACGATTACCTGCAATTGCTGAACCAGGCAACAGGAGGTAAAATTTCTATTTTCGATCAACCAGTTATCCGGAACATGGGCGAGTACATTGCACGTTCGTATGTTGGCAAGGGTTGGGTGGTTAATTTTGCCGATGCTTCGGCTAAAGGCGGTGGTGAGCCCGGTCTGATTTTCAGGTATGGCCGGGCGGTTGGAAGCTCCGAAATGCAGCAGTTCGCGGCTTATCTTGAAAAGCAAAATAAAGAAGCCGACTACAACGCCGGTCGTGATCTGTATCGGACACTCGAAAATTTAGGCTCACGAACCGAACTGGCTGCTACAAAAGCCGCCACCTCTGAAGCAACATCAACCTGGTATCCCGAAACTGAATTTTGCTACATGCGAAATCTTACCGGACTTTTTCTGGCAGCCAAAGGCGGATACAATGCCGAAAGCCATAACCACAACGACATGGGTTCGTTCATGTTGTATGCCGATCAAACGCCAGTGATCATTGATGCCGGCGTGGGAACTTATACGCGCCAGACTTTCAGCGACGAACGCTATTCGATCTGGACCATGCAAAGCAATTACCACAACCTGCCGATGATCAACGGCCTACCGGAATCTCCGGGCCCGGAATTCCACTCAAAAAATGAGAAATACGATCTGGCAAAATCCACTTTTTCGCTCGATCTGGCAGGTGCATACCCAATTGAAGCGGCAGTTGACAAATGGCAAAGGATCTACAGATTGGAACCCAAAGGCGGTTTAATCATTCAGGATGAATTTAAATTGAAACAAAGCCTGAAACCCAATCAGCTCAATTTTCTAAGCTGGGGCAAACCCGATATTTCCGTTGCGGGAACTGTAAGTTTTGAAAAAAATGGTGTGAAAATGAAAATGAATTATGACGCAGCGCAATTTCAGCCAATCGTAGAGACCGTTATTTTATCGGATAAAAGACTTTCAAATGTCTGGGGTGGAGAAGTCTATCGATTGTCGCTCAATGCCCGAAAAATGCAGCTTTCAGGAAAATATAAGTTCACTATTAGCAAGATGTAAAATATGAAACAAATCATTGGGACACTTTGCATCCTAACTATTACAATAAATACTTTGTTTGGACAATTGAAAGTTCCTTATAAAGAAACTGAAATACCCATCAGTTCGGTGAAAAAGATAAGCGGTTATGTGGGCGAACGCATCGACGCCAATCGCGAAGGCTCGATTAAGGGGTTCGATATTGATAAATACACCGCTATGGTGGAAATAAAAAACCACAAAGATTGGTGGTGGATAGGTGAGCAACCCAGCAAATGGCTGGAGTCAGCCGTTCTTTCATCTGCCCAGTCAAATGATACGGCTTTGCTGATTCAGGCAAAAAAGATCCTTGCACGTTTAGAAAAAGCTCAGGAGCCAGGCGGATATCTGGGCATCACTGATCCATCGATACGAACTCCCCAGCAGCCACTCAGAGGGATGGATGCCTACGAGCTTTATTTTATGTTACATGGATTGATTACCGCATCGCAGCAATGGAACGATCCTAAGGCTCTGGAAACAGCAAAGAGATTGGCTAACTACCTAGTTAATAACATCAATGACGGTAAAGCCGAATTTTGGCCAACAAATCTAAGAAATCCCGAAAATTTCCATGTGATTCCTAAAGGACATTCCGAAATTGCCGGGCACAGCGTACACTGCGGACTGGAAGGGACCCTGCTCATCGACCCGGTTTTGCGATTGTACCAAATAACCGGTGAAAAACAATATCTCGACTGGGGAAAGTGGATTGTCAAAAACATCGACAAATGGAGCGGATGGAATACCTACTCACGACTCGATTCGGTGGCTTCGCTCAAAATGACGATTGACCAGGTTCAACCTTTTGTGCATTCACACACTTTTCAAATGAATTTCCTGGGATTTTTGCGCTTATACCAGATAACCGGCGATGAATCGATCTTGCGGAAAGTGAAAGGTGCCTGGGACGACGTTTACAAGCGACAATCCTACATTACCGGCGGAGTCAGCGTTGGAGAGCACTATGAAAAAGGCTATATACGACCTCTAACCAATAATGTAGTTGAAACCTGCGCCACCATGTCGTGGATGCAACTTACCCAGCAACTGCTTCTGATTACAGGCAATCCTAAATATGCCGATGCCATTGAACGGTTACTTTTTAACCACGTATTTGCCTCTCAGGCATTCGATGGCGATTGCTACCGCTACCATACTCCGCCCAATGGATTTAAGCCCATCGATTATTTTCACGGACCTGATTGCTGCACAAGCAGCGGAACCCGTATTGTCTCGATGTTACCCCTGTTTATCTATGCGGTAGCTGATAATTCGATTTATATCAATCAATACCTTGCCTCTGAAACTGAAATTACCTTATCCAACGGGAAGGTGGTAAACCTGTCATTGAAAACTGAGTACCCGCAATCTGATACGATTACCATTCTGCCCAAACTCAATCAGGCTGCTTCGTTTTCACTAAACTTACGTATGCCCGAATGGTGCTCAAATCCGGAGGTTTCGGTAAACGGGATCAAAATTGCAACTGTCAAACCCGGTAGCTATGCAAGCATTACCCGAAGCTGGAAACCGAACGATGTCGTAAGGCTTATACTTCCAATGCAGTTGAAATGGATAGAACACGATCACTTTTCCAACTTTGTAACTAACAGACTACCCAGTGGGGAAAATATTTTTGATATTGACATAAATACAAAACCATCAGCTCCATTTGCATTGATTCGCGGCCCGATCGTATATGCTATAGATGATTTGTGGTGGAAAGGCTCGTCCAAACCTAATGATGTCGGCACCGAAACCGCATATGTTCGTACTGACCTGCAGACGCTTAAACAAGTGAATTTGCCCAAACAAATGCTCGGACCGGCATACGAGATTCAATTAAAAACGGTAACAGGAGAACAAGTAAAAACATTGGCTGTACCCTTTACAAATGTCGGTTTGTGGTATCGGTTCGGTGAAGTAAAACCGGAGAAAAACAGCAAAGCCTATTCGTATGCTATCTGGTTGCAGGATAGTGAAAGTGCAGATTTTAAACTTCTAGCTAAAAAATACGATGAAACATTGAAGAAATAAACTGAAGGTCTTCTTAATTGGTACCAGATAAATTAATATGGTTCAAGATTGAACTCTTTGAAATAAAAATGATAATGAAAAGCTCCCTAATTCTGATATTGCTGATTTCTATCCAGGCTTTCTCCCAAACTCCATTGCCGGCGGGCTATCCCGACCGAAGCGCATCTTTGGATGTTTTGCCCGGATTTATCCATCCGCCCAAAGGTTATGGCGAAGTACCTTTCTATTGGTGGCAAGGAGATACGCTGACCCGGGAGCGTCTCGAATGGCAGCTCAACCAATTGCAAAACAAAGGAATATCCAGTTTGCAGATCAATTACAGTCATTTGGATCAGGGCGGCATTTCGTATGGCTTGTCGAATCCCAGCAAACCGGCTTTGTTTACCGATGCCTGGTGGAATTTGTTCAAATGGTTCAGCGCCGAAGCCCAAAAGCGTGGAATGACGGTGAGTCTGAGCGATTACACACTGGGAATTGGTCAGGGCTTTTCGATGGACGAAGCCATTCGCGAGAATCCCGATCTCAATGGTTCGGTACTCCGGAAATGGGACCAAACGCTCTCCGGAAAGGTCAATAAGAAATTGCATGAAAACCTGCTCAGCTTAACCGCATTCAGGATGAATGCCGACAGTTCGCTAATTCCTGAAAGCCGGAAGAATTTGCTTCCTGAAATTGCAAATGGAAACCTGAAATATGATTTTGGTACCGAAAAATGGAAACTGGTTGGTGTGTATCCGGAGCGATTGATTCCTTCGTACGATCCGATGAATCCCAATAGTGGCAAGGCATACAACAAACATTTCTTCGGAAAATTTGAACAGTCATTGGGCAAAAACTCCGGAAAGCTCGACTTCTTTTTTTCGGATGAACTGAATTTCAGGGTAGGTGGAAATCTCTGGAACAGCACTTTTGCCGCGGAATTTAAAAAGCGGAAAGGCTATGATGTAGTCCCATACCTCGACGCCTTGTTTTACCCAATTGGCAGCATGACCCCCAAAATCAGGCTCGATTTCAACGATGTGCTGGTGAGCCTCAGCGAAGAAAATTTCTTTAAACCGGTATTCGACTGGCACGAGGAGCGCGGGATGATTTTTGGCTGTGATCATGGTGGCCGTGGTCGCGAGGTTGCCGAATTTGGCGATTACTTCCGCACCCAGCGCTGGAATCAGGGACCGGGTTCCGATCAGCCCAATCTTGGAAAAGACATTATCAAAGCCAAGGTGGCTTCGTCCATTTCACACTTGTATAAGCGGCCGCGTGTCTGGCTCGAAGGCTTTTACGGAAGCGGTTGGGGAACGAGTTCTTCGGATGTGACCGATGCCATTTTTGCCAATTTCGTGGCCGGATACAACCTCCTGTCTTTTCATGGCTTGTACTATTCCACACAGGGTGGCTGGTGGGAATGGGCTCCGCCCGACAACCATTTCCGCATGCCGTACTGGCAGCAAATCGATCCGCTGATGAATTGCATTCAGCGCCTGTCGTACCTGATGTCACAGGGTGTTCATCAATGCGACGTAGCCATTTTGTATCCGGTAGAACCCGTTGTCGCCGGAATGGACGGAAACCGTTCGGTGAATACCGCATTCGAAGCGGGCGAGAAATTGTATGATCAGGGCATCGACTTCGATTTCATCGATTTTGAATCGCTCAGTCGTTCCAAAGTTGCCGACAATGAAATTCAGGTTTCCGGAGAAAAATACAAGGTGCTGATCATTCCCTCGATGAAAGCCATCCGTTTTGCTTCGCTTCAGAAAATTCAGGAATTTCTGAACGGCGGAGGAATCGTCGTCAACATAGGCGATATTCCGGAAGCAACCGAAAAGAATGGCTCCAACGATCCGGAATTGCGGCAACTGACCAATGACATTTTTACGACCAACCCGAATTTGATTCAAGTGGCCGATGTAAAGTCAATAGTGGCAGGTCTTTCAGGAAAATACGATCCAGATTTCAAAATACTGAGCGAAATCAAACAGAGGCCCTATGTGATGCACCGCAGCATCGGGAAACGCGAGGTTTTTGCCTTGTATAATCTGGCCACCGGAAGCAAATGCTTTTTCAGGGCCAAAGGTAATGTGGAGCTATGGAATCCCTGGACCGGGCAAACCACTTCACTGGAGAAATTCGCCAAAACGACTCCGGAAGGAACCGAGTTGAGCCTTCCACTTACCGAAAAGGAAATCCAGTTGGTAGTTTTTAATTCTGAACCAGGCGCTTCAAAAGAAGTTCTGGAATCCACCAAAATCCTCCGGAAAATTCAGCTCGGAAATGAATGGGAATTTGAGCTGAAACCTTCGCTCGATAACCGCTGGGGCGATTTTCAGCTTCCGGCTTCCAACGAGATGATGGGCGCACAGGTCAGGCAATTGCATTTTGCCGAAAACAAGGAGTATCGCGGAGAAAAACTTAGTTTTGATGACAATTGGCAAAAGGTGACTTGCGCTTACGGCAAACAATTCCTGAAACTGGGCGCTTTGCCGGTATTGCCTTCCGAAGCAGAAATTCTGAAAATGATACCCGAAAAACCGGGAGCTGAAGTTTTGGTTTCAGGAAAACCGTATCGCTGGGAGGAATTTGGTTTTTCGTGGCAAAGCGGTGTAGAAGGTGATTACGGGCACCAGGGCTACCACGGACTGAAAGGCAACATGTACGACAATTTTATTCGTTTGGGTGCCTTGACCGAAGAGAAACATTCAAAATTCCGGAAACCGGAGGCTACCGGTAATTTTTACCTGCTGTATTCGAATGTAATTGCTCCAGAGGACGGAGATTTCGAGCTGCTGACCGGAACTGAAAAACCATCTCAACTTTTCATCAATGGCTTAAAAGCTGAGGTTTCAACTTCTTCCGTTCAATTGAAAAAAGGAGCAAATCCGATTCTGGCAGTTTACAGCAAAGCTTGCGAAACTTACCTGGTTTTCCGAAGGAAAGAATCACCGCGACCTCCAAAGCAACAGCTTTGCATGAGCTGGTACCACGATTATGGTGTGTTACAATTCGACTATTCCGGTCAACAAAATTCATCAGGAATCTTCGCCTTTGAATCCGCACCCGGACTTCAGTCACTCAGTTTTTCAGCTTATGGGAAAGTGGTTGTTTGGGCCGACGGAATTCAGCAGAAAATCCTTGCCGGATCGAAACAGTCCGATGGTTTGACCAGTTATATCGTCAATTTAAAAACACCGAAACCGGGCACATCACAAATTGTAATGAAAATTGATTATCAGTCCGGTTACCGCGGAGCAGCGACCCTTCCGGAATACATCAGGCAAAATTGTGGAAAAGGAACGATTTCATTGGGCGACTGGTCTGAAATTGACGGATTAAAAGCCTACTCGGGTGGCGCATGGTATCGAAAAAACATCGAACTGAAATCGGAAGATCTGAAAAACAAACTGGAACTGGATTTGGGAGATTTGGTTTCATCGGCTGAAGTTTTTATGAATGGCAAAAGTGTGGGGATCAAACTCGCTCCGCCCTGGAAATTCGATATTAGTCAACTGTCCAACCCGGGTGAAAATAGGATAGAAATATTAATTTACAATACCTTAGCAAACAATTACACCACCGTTCCAACCCGCTACCGGGGTTCAATCCGGTCGGGACTGATCGGGCCGGCGAATCTGAATGTAACCCATTAAGAAACTTAGGAAAGATAAGCATGAAAACCAGCCTGTTACTCATTTGTTCTTTTCTCCTTTATCAAGGCACATTTGCCCAGACAAGCAGCGACTGGCCCATCCTGAAACACTACGATCAGGAACATCTCCTGAACATTGCTCTGCCACTGGGAGGTATTGGTACCGGGACGGTTTCGCTGGGCGGACGTGGCGAACTTCGCGACTGGGAAATCATGAACAAACCTGCCATTGGCTACAGCACAGTGACCAAAGGAAACGATGCGCCGTTTTTTGCCATCTATGTCAAACCCGAAGGCGAACCAGCCATCAGCCGCGCCCTGATTGGTCCTGTTCATCCCACTGAATACAGCCATTACGAAGGTCGTCCGGTTAACCAGCACGGTTTTCCGCGATTTGCCGAAGCCAGTTTTGATGCTGCCTATCCGGTCGGAATGGTGAACCTTTCCGATAAAACCATGCCGGTTACAGTTCGGATTATCGGTTTCAACCCGCTCATTCCGGGCGATGCCGATGCCAGCGGTTTGCCGGTTGCCGTTTTGACCTACGAAGTGACGAACCTTTCAAATAAACCCATGAAGGTTTCGGTGTGCGGCTCCATCCGGAATTTTGTTGGTCGCGACGGAAGTAAAAATCATAAAGACTGGAAAGGCGATTTTGTTCCTGACGGCGCAAAAAGCAACCAAAACGAATTCAAGGAGAAAGGCGGAATCAGCGGAATTTACATGTATTCGGATAAGATTGACTCCAATGATTCAGCTTTTGGCAGCCTGACCTTGGTTACCAGTGAAACATCTGGAATTAGCTATCGACGTTCTTCCGAAGCAAATAATTGGGCAAGAAGTACGCTCGACTTCTGGGATGATTTCAGCGCCGACGGCGAATTGACTGATAAAACCAATTTGAACGACAATGACCCGATGGCGTCATTGGCTGTTAAAAAAGAAATAGCTTCAAACAGCAGTGAAACCTTCCGGTTTTACATCAGCTGGGATTTTCCTAACCGGTATGGCTGGTCGAGTGAAATTGTGGGCAATTATTACAGCACCAAATACACCGATGCCTGGGATGCAGTTCAAAAAATCATTCCGCAGATTCCGGCGCTTGAGCAAAAAACAAAACAATTTCTGAATGCTTTTCTATCCTCCACCTTGCCTTCCGAAGTGAAAGAAGCAGCCTTATTTAACCTGAGCACCCTCCGGTCACAAACCGTTTTCAGGATAAAAGATGGCCACATGATGGGCTGGGAAGGCGTCATGGACGAATTTGGTTCATGCCAGGGTTCGTGTACGCATGTTTGGAATTACGAACAGGCCACTCCTTTCCTGTTTGGCGAACTCGCCCGTACCATGCGCGATGTGGAATTCAATTACGCTATCGATTCAACCGGGCTGATGAGTTTCAGGGCATCGCTGCCGCTTTCAAAGGCCCAATCGTGGAGAATCGCCGCCGCCGATGGACAGATGGGCTGCATCATGAAAATTTACCGCGAATGGCAACTTTCGGGCGATCAGGAATTCCTGAAAAACAACTGGACCAACATCAAAAAGGCGCTCGCATTTGCCTGGATCAAAGGTGGCTGGGATGCCAATCAGGATGGGGTGATGGAAGGTTGCCAGCACAATACGATGGATGTGGAATATTACGGACCCAATCCGCAAATGGAATTCTGGTACCTTGGCGCTTTGCGTGCTGCCGAAGAAATGTCAAAGGCCATGAAAGACAAGGATTTTGAGAAGAAGTGCCGAAACTTGTTCCTTGTAGGAAGCAAATGGACCGATGAAAATATTTTTAATGGCGAATATTATTTCCAACAGATCATGCCTCCGGCTTCAAAGAAAGACATCGCTCCCGGATTGAGGGCCGGAATGGGATCAAACA
>JANXYV010000185.1 GCA_025355875.1 Prolixibacteraceae bacterium
CTTATTAATTTCCAAATTTTCTGTTAATGTGCCCATTATACTGTAAGGTTTTCAAAAACTGAAACTTCCGGTTGTTGATAGGCTTCACATTGCGAAAGAATAATGGAGTATTTTACATCACCAACCCCGCTGCGGATCTCATTTTCCTGGATTCTGGGGAAATTGTCCTCAACTTTATAAAATGTATCCTGCCGGATAATATAACCAGTGGAATCGTACAAATCGACATGGTGATCAAAATACCCGGCTTCATATAATTTTGACTTGAAGCGGTTCAAAGCTATCGAATCCGTTACCAATAAATCATTTATCGAAGCGATGATCTGGTTTAATGTTTGACCGCTTTCTTGTACTTTTTCTAAAGAAATATGGTAGAGAAATAGTTTTTCAAGATGCGTAATATCAAGTTGTCTCTCACTGCTAATCTGTACTTTTTGATGATTATTCCCGTGTGTCGTTTTTACTTCCACTGCCCAGTTATTCATTTGAAAATCTCTTACTTCTCTGGCAGAACCTACCCAGGAATTTAAAACGAGCTGCAAATTATTATTGCCTTGAAGAAATTTTCGCAAGAAAAATAATTCGCCAAACAAACCTCTTTGCTCTTCAGGTGTCAGACCTTCAGAGATAATTCGTGTGAACAGGGATTTCCATTTTTCAAAACGGTTCAATATCGCTTTTACTAATTGCTTTTCGTTGGTTTCATATGCTATGCTGGCAATTAAGTCTTCACATAAAACAGAAAATATATCCCTATGCTGATTGTTAATCAGTTTAAAAAGTAAAATATTTTTCCCTTTCTGAGTGTGATCCGGTGAAAAATCAATTTGTATTTCCTGTAAGTTATCGAACATCGAAATATTTACCTCTATGCTCTCGCTTATTGACGAGGCAATGCATAACAATTTTTCTGGCTGCTGTAATGCTACATATACATCTGGCAATACAGATCCGGAATATCGACGCAAAAGCAACCCTTTTTTGAATGAGGTGTCATGTGCCAGCTCATTCCATATTTGATTAATCTTCGTCATCGTTGTCGTTATCTATTTCGTCATCAATATTGAATAGTGCCAAAAGTTGTCTATGAATAGCATAACGTACTGAAGAGTTGAACCGGCTTCCCGGAAAACTTATTGCAAAGCCGACTAATGGGTCACTACCATTGGGAAGGTTAGCCCCTTCTGGGTCTAAAAAGTAAATTAGCAGCAAAGGATTTCTTGGGTCTCTAAATTCATTTCTGACTATATCTCCTTTCGGATAGTCATTCTTGTACTCCTTGTTATTATGCTGATGAAATGCAATCGTCCTTTCTAATGCGGCTCTATATTGTTCTGGTTCTAAATCAACGAACTCATCTTTAGGACTTATGATGTGATTTTTTCTGATGAAAAATGTGGTAGAATCTGTTCTTTCTGTGGCATTCCGGCGAAACCAATAACCAATATCAACAATATGCCCGTTTTTGTCAATCGGAAATCTTTCATTTGTGTCAGCTTTTGACATTAATGCTACACTCCAGTTTGTGAGCTCACCGTTTGCAACCTGGACATCTATAAATTGCAATAAGTTGCCTGGATCAACTCTTACCAGGGAATCCGGAACTTTGAACTTTTGAAATAAAGGCCGAATCAATTCAGGTGATACATTCTTCCATAAATAATTGTTTCTATTGGTTTTAAAAGTAGCATCAAGCGAACTTATAAAATCAACAGTAGCATCTAAATTCGATTTTACAACTATAGGATTTTTCTGCAATTGATATGATTCAACCAATCTTCCAGCCCAGGAAATATCAACATTTACAGCCCTGCGAATCTTATTTGATGCGGAAATTTGTAACACTCCTGGATGGGTTCGCACTTTTAAAGCATATTGTTCCGGAGTGCTACCTGCAACATCTGACATGTAGTCAAATTCGCTTCTTAATTCTTCTGAAGCCAAAGTGATATGACAAAACCACTCATTCAATTCACTGCTTGTAAAGAGGCGGCATAAATCTACATAACCGGGTCTGTAACCGAACCACCTGCCCATTTGCATCAAGGTATCGTACATCCGTGAGGCTCTCAGATAATAACTTACCGAAAGTCCTTCCAATGTCAATCCTCTGGATAACTTATCACCACCAATAGCTATAACTGACAAGCCTTTTTTGTGGTCGTAATAGTTTAAGGCATCTGCCGAACCACCATTGATTTTTTTGACTTGAATTCTGACGGCTGCTTCGCGCAATTGCCTTTGTACCGCCACCCACTCGTGAATTTGGGTTGCGCTGTCAATCCCTCTTAATTCGGTGTCTAAAATTTGCAGTGAGATTGTTGTATATGATTTATAATTATCTGTATCAACCTCAAACACTTGTCTCATTTCTTCGAGAATCGAGGGTATTTTCATCTCAATTCCTCTCCGATAAAAATCGAAAGTGTTTTCTACCAGTTCTTTAATATGGTCTTGCCAGTTAATAAACCGACTAACATGTATCAACATTGAATTGTGTGCAGTCTCTTGACCCCGAAGTCTTCTTATTGCGCAGGTAATAATGAAACTTTTTATTGCCAGTCGCAATGAATCTGGTATCGAATCAGGCAATTCAGATTCTCTCTTATGACCGTTGGGCACAAAGTTCTGATAATCATCAATCCTGTTTACTATTGGCAATACTTCATCAGAGATTTCATCATCTTCTAAAACCCTAATTCCAAAGACTTTTTCCGGACCTATGTAATTTGATGGAGCCTGAATATTGATAATAAAATCTTTAGGGAAAAGCTGGTCTTCTTCAATTGGGATAAAAATATTTGCAAAAGGAGTTGCGGTATAGCCCACATAACCACTTTTGTCAAATAGTCTCAAAATATTACGAATGTGTTCATTTATTTTGGTTGATTTATCTTCATCCTTGTTGGTGTTTATTGATGCGTTATCCGCTTCATCATCAATCAACAGTAATGATTTATTGTTGATTCTTCTTTCACCTTTTGCATTTGTACTTGCTTGGGAACTAAGCCATTGATATAGCTTCTCAAGCACTTTTGTGTTCTTTTTTACAACTGCAACTATCGGTTCATTAGTGTTAAAGGTTTGTGTCGTTCTTGCACTGAAGTCACCATTATCAGAGCTTGATGTGACCGAATGAACAGGCAGCGCGTTTTTGCCAATTCCTACACCAATTGTATGCTGACCGGTGTTAAATGCCCTCTGGAATTGGGTATCAAAGCCCAAAAATCCTTCATCTAAGCGAAGCTGTGTTTGACTGCGCAGATTGTTGTGAATACCAGCTAAAACAATTATCAATTTAAATCCTGCATCGGCAGCCTTACAAATCAGACCGGTATAGTTCGATGTTTTTCCAGATTGTACCTGCCCAACAACTAACCCGTATTTACTGATTAATACATTCTGATCGGGATTAAATAACCCATCAAGTGTTCTGTCTGTAAGTTTGTCTAATTGATTTAACACTGCTTCTGGGTAATTCTTTTCATCCTGCAAGTAATCTCTATATCTGTTCCAAAAGTTCCATTCAATAGATGTTTTTTTATCATTTATCCAGGGTAACCGGCTTTCTTCTTTTTCAATGATCCGAAACTCATCCATGCGAATATTATAGATAGCCTGAACCTCCCGTATTAATGTGGCTTTATCAATTGCTGCAAAATTTGGAACATGCAGCATCTGGGTCACTGCATCTTCAATTTGTTGTGGAGTAACCGAAGTGGACGCAGGCAGAAATATCCTGATTGCTCGTATAGCTTGTTGTATCATAGTGGGGATCAATTAATAAACTCTAAAAAATGGGTAAAATGGTTGAATGGGTCAATGTTGGCAATTATAGCCTTTGCTTCCTCTGGTGTTTTACCTTTTGATAGTAAGCTGGCAAACATCGTTTCCATGGTTTTTCTTATCGGTTCGTGATCTATTCCTTCAAATGGATTGCCTTGCGTTTCTGGTTCTTCTGCTGCTTTTATATAAATAGATTTAGAAGGAATATTTTCTTCGATGAACCGGATTAATGTTTCTATTGCTTTGTCAGGCTCTGTTTGCGCCTGCAATTTTGCCATATCCAATAACGGATGTTCTCTATTTATTTTGTAAAACCATTTATCACCTCTTTTGTGATCGATCCAGAGCGGAACAAACTTCTGACCATTGGTTTGTTTTATTGTTTTTCCCCTATGTCGGTATACCTCGACACCCTGCGCTCTTACTTTGGTAGCGTAGTTTTTAATCTGATCTTTATAAATAAGTGGTGGACGTGCCACTGATTTTTTAATGTCAATCTGCCAATCAGCATCTAACGAATTGGGAATATCAATCTGAATTCTGATGAGCTTATAATGTTCTTCTTTTCTGAACAGGCCCAGCCAGTCACCTGATAATAAAAGTCTCTCATTTCTGTAAATGTAAAAACCCTGGTGCTCGTTCCACCCTTTTGTTCCTTCAGCATACTTATAAGTCTCTTCATCAATTTTAGATTTGTGAGGCAAAACAAATCCTTTGATAATTACTTTGCCATTATGCAATTGTTCTTCTGAAAAGGATTGGGTAGCTTGTTCGCTCTGCAAAAAGGGATTCCAGGGTTTTATTTCGTTGTCCTGAAAGTAGATTTTTATTTTTTTGTTCTCAATAAACCGGTGAAATACCATCGCCAAATGCTTTTTCACCATTTCCATGATAAACAAGAATTTATCCAATGCATTGTTATCGTTTTGCCGGAAATGTTTCACTACTCTGTCAATGTCATTCCAAATAACCAACGTACCGGAACCAAGTTCTGTCAAGGCATTTTCATTAAAATTCGCAGGTAAGTATTTAAGTAAATCCCAATTGCCAGTTTGATTCACATAGTCTAAATCCCATGTCCAGAAAACACTTGAATTGTCTTGTTTTTTCGATAAAACGGTTAACTGACGTGTCTGTGAGAAAGATGCTGTTTTAAGTCCTAATCCAAATCTACCCAAGTCTTTTGAACTTCTATCTGCCAATGGGTTTTTGCTGCCTGGGCGCATTGCCTGGATAAGTTCTTCATTGTTCATTCCGTCACCGTCATCTTTAATAGATAACCAGGTATCGGCACCTTTCCAGTCAAAGTTAACCCATACATTTTTTGCATTGGCCGAAATCGAATTATCTATAATATCGGCAACGGCAGTTTCAATGTTATATCCAATTGCCCGGAAGGTCTCAATCATTGACGAGGCTTCGGGTATCGCCGGGGTGGTTTGGTATTTGGAGAAGTCTATCATTGAATTTAGTTAGGGTTGGCTTGCACTCCAACTAATTTGAATTGAAGTGAACATTATTAATTTGGATTTAATGTTTTAGTTGGCTTTAAATATATTGAAAGTTGGTAAGATTATGATTATTTTAACTCGGATTCATTGTTTTCAATTTACAAAGACTACACCTGATCGATTAACATGAGAGCCTAGCTTTATTTGAATATCTGAAAGTAGTTGTTGTTTCAACCTACATTTTACTATTTTCTCCTCCATTTCCTTTTTGACAAGTGAGTATAAAAATCGAAAATCGAAAAGAAAAAGGTAATCAACATTGTCAATTCTAAAATCAGCATCGGATATGTAAAGATAGGAAGGTGCGAAATTTAAGTGCTCACGGTAACCCGATTTAATCATTACGCCAGGTAAGATTCTATATCGCTTAGCTTTTTCTTGTGCATAATCACAAAGTGGTGTGATGTTTAGCTCAATCGAAACGACTGTTTCTAAAATTTGTTTTATTAAAACCTCGTCTGAATATAAGGATTCCTTTAGTGCAGAAACTGTTATTTCATTAATCGTTTTCTTAGAACTTGCAATTGCTTCTTTTATCTTTTGTTTTTCATATTTATAGCTTTTTTCTATACCCGATAATGCGTCTTTCTGTTCTGCTTCAGGAATTCTAGATATACCGGTTTTGCGTTTGATTAAATCATCTTCATTTTTACAATTTCTAATTTGTATTTCCATATCAGGAGAAAACAAGTTGCCCGGTTGTGTAACATCATCATTTCCATCACTTATTAGTAATAACTTATTCATTACAGTAGTGAAATCATCAATATGTTGCTCTGTACTACTTATAAGGTCTGAAAAGGATTTGTTTATTAATTTATCAATAGAATTATCAATATTGTCAGTAAAAGTTAAGGTCAAGGTATACAGAGCATTCTTTAGTTGCTGTATCTCATCAAAATTCTTTACTGTTTTCCAGAATATGCAACAGCAAGCTTGTATAGTAAAAACTTAGTCTTATTATCCCATTCTGTATTCGGAGGATATAGGGACGCTATTTCATTCGTTAATTTTCCAGAAGACTCATTTACGATTGATTCCCAGATTAGGAAGGCATTAAATGATTTGAATTTCGAAATCTCGATTTTAAGTTCTTTTTTAATTTTGTCCATTGCCCCTTTCTTTCCAATTATGTCTGCTTTTGGCAATGATGTGTGAAAGATTGGTTTATATGCGCTGAATTCAGTTTCAAAGTCATCTAATAAGGCTTGTTTATATTCATTTTCCTTTTTGCTCCAAATAATAAGAGCATAAGCGGTATGGGGTTTAAGTACCCTCATTAATCTAGTTTTAATTGGACTCGTAATGTTTTTCACAGATATATAAGTATCCGTAATCAGCTCCAGATCTAAAAAAATTAAACGAACATTTTCGATAGGTGTATCTGGTAAATCTGATAAATCTTCCTCTTTGTAATGAACAAAAGGAACTTTTTCCTTAGATAGAGCAGAAATCAGTTCTATTACATCTTTAGGTTGATCATCAATTATTACAACTTTGCCATTATTGGGTAAGATCATAATTAGATTTTTTTGATTTTTAGCGCAACTAAAGCGCCAGTCCAAAACTCTTTAGGAATATTATATTCTCTATGGTCAGGGAAAACAACTTCGCCTTCCTGTGATTTCATTAGAAGATAAACAATGTGTAACCCTAATCCCATTCCGTATATTTTTGTTGTGATGAATGGATGGGTCACTTGAGAAGTTGGTATCGAAAATCCAGTGCCATTATCAGCAATGAGGATACTGTAATAACCCGAGGAATCTTCTACTAAATCAATAAAAATTTTCTTTTGAAAAGTTAAACCTGTTTTGTTCAACTTTTCTTCCTTAACATGAAGCCAATGAATAGAGTTATCTAATATATTTACAATTGCCCCAAGTAAAAATCTCTTTGAACATTTCCCTATTAATGTATTTTCAACCTCTCGAAAAGAACTAACAATTGCTATGTTATGTTTCAATAATCGATATTCTACATTAAAAAGTGAAATGTCAATCAATTTCGTAATCTCGTTCTCATCTTTGCCGTTGCTTCTTAAGATAGTTGAGTAATTTTCCATTAAGGTGTCAATGCGCTTAACAAGCTGCTTAATTTTTTCAGGAACATCCTCATGTTCAATCAACGCATTCGCTTCGGCAACTACCTTTTCAATTTCGTGTAATCCAATTGCAAGAGTTAAGCCAGCACCTGCACTTGTTAAAAGGGTTTCTTGAATTCGAAGATAATCATTCTCAACTTTCTCTATTTGTTTGGTAATTTGCGCGTTATCTTCTACGTTTGTTATTTTTTCATCTATCAGTTCTTTTAAAACCCCTAAGTGATGAATAACAGGTTCAGCCTGTTCTCTTTGACCGTATTTTGATCGTATTTCCGATTTATCAATTTCCCGTAGTTTCTCAACTAATTGAACAACATGAAGAATTGCTGCCTTAAAATCATGAAAGGCTTCGTTTTCAATAAATCCTTCACGATTAGTTTTTTCTTCGAGTGCTTTAGAATTTTCTCTTTTAACGTCAATGACAGATAGAATAATATTATTGCTTATCTTTCTAGTAGGTTCGTTAACCCGTCTACTATCCAAGTTTAACCAATCATTCCCTTGTTCTCCATACTCATTTATTCTAATTCCCTCACGGTAGACCCTAACACCACCCTGCTCATCAAGATATTCTTTCAAAAGATTTAACCCAGGATAGTTATATAATTCAAGAATATTTTTGTCTCGATCAAAAATATAGCCCTCAATTTCAATAGGTCCTATCTTTTTCTCTTCCTCATTATTGTTTGCATAATTCTTTTCTAGATTGATTGTTCTATATTCTTTTTTTGTTCCAGGAATCTTTTCTTCTATCGTTTCGTTATCTATTATTATGACATTTTCTTGGGTTATTGATCTTTTTTCAATTTTATACAACTCTGGCCAGGGGGTAAAATTATATTCAAATTCAGTAATACTCGAACCCTCTAACTTGCATTTAAAATTAAAAAGTGCAAAATGTTTAATACTTTCTAATGTTGGAAGATCAGCAATTAGTTCAGGAGTAGATAACTCTAATTTGACATCAAAATTTCCGCTTCGCTTAAAAGGTGATTGCAAACTAAATACCGATTTATAGAGATCTCTCACCATCCTCTTATCCCACACTGTCCTCAAGTCTGTTATTCGTATTCTTGTTCCTGTTCTGTTCCTTTTAAAATATTCAGGATCTGTATTTTCATAGACTTCGAATTCCGAATCTTTAAGATATTTTTTTTGACCAAATTTCTTCCAATCAATTTTAACTACAACCTCATTACAATCTTTTTTTCTGCTAATTAGCTCAATTGTGTAGCCTAATTTATGTACTCCAAATCTCCCTATACCTTTTTCACCAATTGGCAATCTTTTGAATCTGGGGGTTCTTATGTTCTTTCTAAATATCTCAGCTTTATAATCACTGCCTGGTTCAAGCCAAACATTTTCAATAATATCCATATCCATCCCCTCCCCATCGTCTATGACATCGATAATCCCCTTCTCTAATGTTTCGATATTATCAAGTCTTACAATTACAGTTCTTGCGTCTGCATCGTAAGAATTTTTAATTAATTCTAGAAGTGCAATGTTTTCGTTACGGATTAATTTATCTCCTAATTGAAGGAGTAGTCTGGCACGCGGTTGAAACGAATTTTTTTTTGAAAATAATTTCATATTATTTTTTAAATAAGGTCTTCGCAATATATTCAGCCATTAAAGTAGGTACCGCATTCCCAATTTGTTTAAATGCGGCAGTTCTGTTTTGTCCTTCCTTTACTCCTTCAAAATAATAGTTATCTGGAAATGATTGTAACCGCGCTGCTTCACGCACGCTTATTGAACGATTTTGCTCAATGTCAGGATGTATATAGTAATGACCATCTTTAGCGATATGAGCAACTACAGTATGTGAATATTCTAAATCCTGAGCAACAACTTTAAAACGATCAAAAAATGAATGTCGGTTTTTATGTGTTTTTAAAACTTCCGGAAGGTCATTATAATCAAGTCTTTGTCCTTTATTATTCCATTTATCTACGGCAATACGATATATTTTTTTATCCTGTTCAGAGTGTGGTCGGGCAATATGTTGAGTTAAAATATCGATTCCATTACGTACTGATTTCTGATCAAGATATTCATTGGTATCAGCTCTATATTTGACAAACTTATCCACACCTTGTCCGGCACTAATTTTTGGCAAATCATTAAAAATGCTATCAACCTTAAAATCAGTTTGCATACGAACGGATTCCAAATCCGGTAAATCCGGGTTGATATCTTCTCTCCAACCAAGTATAATTATACGCCTGCGATTCTGCAATACCCCAAAGTTATTGGCTGCAAGCGTATATAATCTCATTTTGTAGCCCTTCTTTAAAAAGAGCTTCTCCATGTTTTGAAGGTATGTGCCTTTTTTTGCCGATTTTAATCCAAGTACGTTTTCAAAAACAAAATATTTCGGTTTGTATTTTTCGAGATATTTCGCATATTGAACATAGAGATGATTCCGGGGATCACTCTTCATACCATCTTCAGACCTTGCTCTTCCAACCAGTGAATATGCCTGGCAAGGCGGTCCTCCTATTATAAGATCCACTTCCTGTCCATTAAGCTGTTCTGAAATTAAGCTGAAGATGGTTTCATTGAATTCGGTTCCAATAGGGAGATTAATTACGCTATCTAGTAATTTGACAGGGATATGATTGTATAATTCTGACCTCTTAATTTCACCTTTTAGATAGGCATAATATATCTCAGACTTGTTATTTGATTTCAGATAATGAAAAGCTAATCTGGTTTTTATCGTATTACAAGCGGCCTTATCCATCTCGACATGAGCAACAGGGTTAAAACCTGCTCTTAGAAATCCTTCAGAGAGGCCGCCAGCACCAGCAAATAGATCAATGTAATTCATCCAGTAACTTGATTAGAGTATTATTAAGTTTATCAGTTTTAAGTTGACATTCAAAAATAGTTACAATTTTCCAACCGGATTCTGATAATTGGAGAAAGTTTTCAGAATCCCTTTGTTTAGTGCAATTAATCTTATCTATCCACCATTCAGTTCTGGTTTTGGGCATGACGTAGTACTTGCAATTTTCATGACCATGCCAGAAACACCCATTTATAAAGATGATTGTTTTGTATTTTGGAAGTATTAAATCAGGTTTGCCGGGGAGGTTTTTTACATGAAGACGGTATCTAAAGCCTTTTGAAAAGAGAAATTTTCGAACCAACATCTCCGGCTTTGTATTTTTGCCTTTGATCTGGCTCATGTTATAACTTCGGGTTTCTTTGTCGTGAACATCTGTCATACTATTTACCCTCCCTTAACTTCTCAAACACCCAAACTGCCAATTTTGCCCATCGTGGTATATCCGACCTATTTAATACCGTTCGGATACTATCATTGCTGTTTCCAGTAATTTTAGCAATATCCTCATAGGTCCAACCAAAATGTTGCTTCATCCGGTCAAACCTTTGTTTCCAGCTCATCAGATTGAGAAGATTTCTAATTCAGCCTTGAATAACAAGGAATAAAACTCTTTTTTCTGATTGGGATCGTCAAATTCATGATCAAATACTTCTGTTTCATCCACTCGTAAAGTAAATTCTTTCCCTTCTCTATTTGTGAATGAAAATGGAATACTGATTCCATCATTTTTTATTTCCCTTGTGCGGGGAAATTGATTGTCTGAATTAACCAACAGATAATTTTTCATGAGAATGATTTTAAGATTGTAGTCATATAAAGATAAACATATGTTGGCATATTAAAAAATATTTCTATATAATTTTTTTTGCCAAATTTTATTTATTTACAGATATATTTACTATATTTGTAAATATAACTATTTTCAACATGAAATTACTCGATTTGACAAAGCCTGTAAAATTGAAAAATCCTCAATCCGGAGAAGAAAATCTGATCTTTCGCGTTGCCAATTTTAACGAAGTTACGAACAGGTGCTATATTGAACCTATTTCCTCGCTACCAGGACTCACCATCACTCTTCCACCTCAGGAACTGGTATCAATTACTGAAATTGAGAATGCAGAATAAGCAACCTGCAATACTAATTAACTGATCATGTTCTGGTTTCTAAATAAACAAACCAATGCTCCTGAAATATTTGGGAGTATTTCAGCGATTTGTGAGAACACCGGATTGAAGCCTGACAATCTGTATTATCATTTCTCACGTATGAAGCGTAACGAGTTTGAAAATGAAAATTTCAGAATCGTGAAATGTAAGGTAAAACGCATTTCCAAGTAGACAATTAATCATTTTGTCCAAGTACATCATTTTCATCTGGATTAATTTTAGTTTGAATTTCAGGTGCTGTATCCGTAATTTCCAGTAAGGTGTATTCGTATCTTTCAGCATTTCCAGTTGATACCGGAGAAAAAATTACTTTCAATTTACATTTGTATTCTTTTTCAATAAAACTGACTGACAGTTCTGGAATAAATTTACGCAAAGCTGGGTCAATAATTCCGCAATATGCTTTATCATCAGTTGTTGACTGTAGTGCAAAGTGAGGAATAGAACTGGTATGAAAATCAATGAGAGTTAGAACGCCAATCACATTTTCTTCATAGGCTATTGTTGGCAATTTATTGTCCATGATCTTTTTGATATTGACTGATCGTTGCCGATTAAAAAATGCCTCCTGGTAATGCCCGGCGGGCGTTGCCACTTTTGAATTTAGAATGGCTTTGTTTTTTATTATTTGCCGAAGCATCGACAAATACTGAGGAATCAATTTTTTATTCTGAAACCTTTCCAAATATTTTATGATCTCATCTTCACTCTCCGCGCCAAATAGGTAATAAAGATTGGTAATATTTTCCAATTCAATATTTTCGATGTGTAAACTCTGGTTAAAATCAAATTCAAGAACACTATACAGACAGTTGATTTCAATTTTTGAGTAACCAAAATTCAATACTTTTTCCAGTTCATTGCCCGGTAAACGTGGGTTATGATCCAGGATTACCGTTCGGATCAGCTCAGTAAACGGAATCAGGAAGTTCTTTACGGACCAAACTTTCATATTGTCTTTCAGTCCTTTGGCTTCCAGCTTAATGTCAATGGTAATTCGACCCCTCGCTTTGGAGTACGCCAAAAAATCAACTTTCGCTGGTTTTTCAATGGGTTTAAAGTCAATTTTACCATTGTCGGGTATTGGCCAATGAATTTCAGTCGTTGCGGGATCTATCCACCAAAGTTTACTGATATTGTTATCTTTAATCCATTGAGCCACGTAAATCAAACCATTTTCTGGCATTTGAAATGGGTATAAAACTGGCATACCTCCACCATTAATCTGCTGAAGCCGATCATTACTTAATTCGACTAACGCAAAGTATTCATTATCTTCTTCAAGGGTTAAAGGGAGCTTCAGGAATTTCGTGTCCGTCACCGAAACGACAATTTGGGCATCAATGTATGCGGTAAAAGAAGAAACAAAAAGTGTTTTCAAACTCCCAAGAATGTTGGTTGGAATTGCATTTTTCCGGGGCAGGTCCATAGGTTAGATTTTAGAAAAAGCTAATTTAACGAAAGATTTATAAATGTTGATGATAATTTTGAATAAAAATGCGGATTTTGAGGAAGTTAAGGATTTTGAGGAAATGGGAGCCCCACCCATACCCTCCCCTAGGGAGGGCTTAAAAAATCGAAAATGCGGAAAGTTTCGCCGAAATCAAACCTGTCAGGTCTGAATGACACTGACAGGTTGAGGTGGTTAGTCTAAATCCGTTGTTTCCTTGAAATCCTGAGTTTCCTTATTTGTAACGTTTACATCGGCGATGGATAGATTCGTGTAGCAATTCTGTTGTTCCCGAAAGACTAATCCTTTATCGCAAAAGCTGGTAATATATCCTTCGGCTGTTTTTTCAGGAATAGATAAACTGCGGGCTAAATCCAGATAATTTTGCCTGTTGAACTTCACCGGTAATTTATCCAGAAATTGTTCCTTTCTGTTTTTGAGCTTTGCTGGTTTAATGTCTTCAGGCAATTCTGAAAATACATGACTGGAATGTTTTACCAGAATGCTGATCATTGAAAGTGCAGATTGAAAATCATCATCAGAACAAAAATGCATTTCAGACAAATCTCCTGTGTCAAGAATTCGCAAGGAAGAAAAAATCATGGCAATCCGAAAAGCAATCAAACCTAAGCGACGTATGGTTGCCATATAATCCATTCCCTGAAGACTCAGGTATTTTTCCTGCACCTGTGAGAAAAATGTATTAAACTGGTCTTGCTGCTCTGGTGTAAGGCAAAATTGAATGGATGGATTTGCATTTAATGCCTTGTAAAGTTGGAGAAATTCATTGCCCAAATTATCGAAATACTCATCCAGACTGTGATCGCTATTCGACGCAAAAACATTTTTCCATATCGGTTTGATGTTCATAAAATAAAAGATAAAGCGGCTGAACAAACCATTCTCCGCATTCGGAATCAAACTTGAAACCTGTTTTGGAGTGCCGGAAAGAACAGTTGACAGGCAAGGATTGTCAATATCCACATATTCGCGGTCAGTCCGACGGTAATACGAGATTGTTTCATGGTGATATGCCTTCCGGAATCCATCGCTGTAATTGCCATAATCTGTTTTAAATGCCTGGGCTAAAGTGTCACCTTCAGTTTCAAAAATCAATCCTTTGCCATCGTTGTCGGAGAGTAATTGAAAAACTCCGGTTGTACTGTTATTGGCCGGAATAAAAAGCATTTTTTCGGGTGGCTTCATCGGCTTTTCCGTGCTATTGTCTTTTCCCTTTGCTGAATTGTATTCTCTCATCTCATTTTCATATTGCAACTTCAGCAATCGTGCCTGTTCCCTTAATTCAATATGAACCGGTTTTACCAATTGTTTGCAATGAACTAACCTCCCTTTTCCGGCGGATGCCTGGGCAGTAATGAATAAGTAAAGATTTGGATAAACTTTTTTGCCGTCATACAGTCCGTAAACTTTTGGAAGGCAGGCACTAATTGCAACCAGTGCGCCCAAAAGCAAAATATCCCGTTCTTCTTTTGAATCGGCAACTTCAATTACCCTTTGAAGAAAATCAGGAATTACCGGAAAGATGGATTCGGGAAGATTCGGCAAATCAACAGAATCAATTTTTTCCTTTGACGCAGAATACATTTTTTCGGTAAACGAAGCTGTTGTTTCCGGTATGATCTTATTCGATGGAACTGCGTTGGTACGAATATCAATACCCGCCAGTTTTGCGACATGGAAAAAGGTTTTCAGGCTTACTCCCTGTCCTTTTGCTTTCAGGCAATGGTCGTATTGTTTGTTGCAATCGGATATTGAGAATTTGGGATAAAATCTGCTGATTCGAAGGTAATAGTCCCGGCCAGCTTCACCCAGTTCATCAGCGAAGGCAAAACCGATATCCCGCCAATCGGAATAATTGGAGGTAATGTCGGTTTGAGCGGCTTCGATGCGAGAAACGACGAGTTCAATATCAAGCCTCACCCCCGGCCCCTCTCCAATTGGAGAGGGGAGCGGTTGCTGAAGTTCTGGCGTTGTTGTTGCTGCCTGCAACCAATCTTTGGGATTGAATTTTTCTTTCATTGCGCCGGAATTTAAAAGATTATCAGGCATAACAGGGAGAATTTCAGAAGGATATCTGCATAGAAAAAGAGGAATGGCAGGACAGTCCACCAAAGCGGCCAATTTGAGGATGCCATTTTGAATAGCACCTTCAGCAAAAATGAACAGTATTTATTTGGTTGCATGACATTTTGAATTTGGTGTTTGCGAAAACGAACATTTTAAATAATTGGGATTGATGTAAACCATCGGATCGTGCGGCAGGAAACAAGCCCGTGAAATATCTTTTCCGGATTTGTCAACCTCCAACTGGTAAGTGGCTTTGATGTACGCAGCAATGGCCTGAAACCATTCCTGATGACTACATTCCTTTAGATCAATTGAGAGAATCCATTTCAAACCGTCGCCGGAAGGTGAAACAAACATCAACTCCGTTTCAAAAAATCTATCACTCAACAAGATTTCCCGAAACTCCACCAAGTTTGAAACATGATCGAAATCGAGCGTTATCAGGCCGGAATGTTTGATTAATGCAGCATCATTTCGCTTTAAAAATATTCCGGAAAAAGTCACATAGTCAAAGTTTCTGGCTTTGTATTTACGGGCGGATTCGGGCTCTCTGATACTTCGCAACTCTTCTGTCTGACGTTTGTATCTGTTGCTTTTTATAGCTCCATAAACATCGAGAATAGTCATTTCAGCATTCGGTTGTGTGTTTGTCACCGGGCACCTGAAATAGCTGAATTTTGGAAGTGCAACATCTGATCCTGGCTCCAAAATTTTTCGTTTTTTATTTATGTAGAAACCTTTTTGTTCTCCGATAGACAAATTCATGTCCTCATTGATCTTGTGCAACAATTCCTGTCCGCTTAACTGGTACTGATGTGCTGCAAAATCGAATGGATTTCCTTTAAATTCAGGCAATTCAGCATCTTCGAAATAGAAGATCCAGTTTTGATTGCTGATATTCAGGGTCACTTTGTTCCCATTGAACGGATTTCGGGTCGGCTTACATGTTTTTCCCGAAAGTTCAATTACTACTTCATCCGGGTAATATTTTCGCAGAATGTGTGCGTAAATATTTAATCCATAATGAGTATCGTGCAAAATATCCTTTTCCTCAATCATGGTTTTGGCGTTTACTGGTTCCGGAATAATTACTTTCGAGTATTGCTTCCAGATCGGAAACCTTGTAAAAGAACTTTCCGTTGAGGCGGGAAAACGGTAGAGTGCCTGAATCGCGTAACGACTGTAAAGTTCGTTGGCTGATATTGAGGGCAAGCAAAATGTCTTGCCCATCAATCCAGGTTTCGTTAAATATCTCGGCTCGGGTTTTCTTCAGGTATTGAAGGTGAGCTTTGATTTCCTTCAATTCGCCGGAAAGGTGAAGAATGGCTTTTACAATCTCTTCCATTACTTTGTCCTCCCGGATTTAAGTTTAAACTGACTGACATCTTCCTCAATGTCAGAAATGGAGGCTTGCCGGTTGGTCAATAGCCATTTATTCAATTCCTCACGGTTGAAGTACAATTTTTTCCCATTAGGCTTGTATGCCGGAATGGTATTCGTACTTGTTAATTTGTAAAGATGTGAATGCGACACCTCTAAATAAACTGCTGCTTCGTTGAAGTTCAGCACCTCTTTTTTGAGCATGTTTTGCTCAATAAGCATTTTCTCAATGCTCTCCAATTTTTGAATAATGTAATCAGTGCTCATTTTAACTGATTTAAAGAGTTAATAAATGAGCCTCCGGAGGCCTTTAACTTTGAAATTTCAATTCAAAACTAAAGACCCTGGAATCGGGAAAGACTTAGTTTTTTAGCAGGGATTTAGAAAACTAAGTGAACTAAGTGTTTTTTATTGCTTTTGGTTGAAGATATTATCAATCTTGATTTTTGTTTGCAGATTATCAGTTTCGGCATTGTATAAATTATCTGCTGTAATAGGATTGTCATTAATGCTCCTAAAAACGTCTGATTGCTCAATTTTTGCCGGATTAAATGATTTAAAAAATGACTTGAAATGTTTTAAAGTGTGTTTAAATTCGTTGGTTTTACAACCGATATAAATTTTTTCTTTGATTGATTCCAGATCATCCGAAGTTACAATTCTGATAAAGTCTTCTTTGGTTGTCCGATTGTCCAGAAAATCGATTTTAATATTAAGCGCATGAATAATTGGAGCTAAGTTCCCTGATGATTTTATATAGCCAAATGAGAGTTTCTTTCTGTACTGAGTTTCTGGTTCCTTTAAAAGGTGGTCAACATTTACCGGATTATAACTTTGCAGAGATTGCACAAATTCTAATTCAATTTGAAATAGCTGCTTTAAATCAACAAAGCATTCGTGTAAATCTCCACCATTTCTTTTCGTAGTTAATTCTTTGTGCTGCATATCTCTAACCTGACAAGCGGCAAAATGTCCTTTTATTTCTGCCGGATGGTTATTGAATAATTGTTTCAAATTGCCTTCAGCCTCATTATAGATTTCGCGCAGGGAATCTTTTAAATCATCGACAATAAATAAAAAAGGTGTCCTTCCATGCTTCAATTGAGAAGTTGTTTTGGAAAATGCTTCCAACAATTGATCGATGAGTTCTGGCTCCGGAACCATTGAGGTAACCAAATCGGTAATTTGAAGATCCAAAAGAAGATTGTCCAGCGTATGATCGATTGGATTTTTATGTATCCGACCAAGTTCTTCCAAAAAGAAAAAAATCATTTCGTTTAGGATGATGACTTTTCTTAATTCTTCTTTGTGAATTTCAATGTCAATATCGAGGGAACAGTTATTCACAAAGCAACTTTTAACGGTTTCTGTATCCAATAAAAAGTGATAATAATTTGGATGAGCCAATTCGTTAAATTCCGACCTGAGTTTATTCAGTTCACCGAAAATAATATTTATATATTCATCTATGGGAATTAAATCTGATGGATGCTTTTGCTTGAAATCGCTGATCATTCGTTCGCTAATTTCTATTCCCTCCATGAAAGTTTGATCAAAAATATGAACATAATTTTGCTGATTTATGTCTTCAATTTTGATCTTCCCATCAAGCAAATCATTGAGCCACTTGTCATACTTTATGAAGGACCAGCAACACAAAGGAGGCTGGGAGATTATATCTGTCTGGATGTTTGTTAATGCAGAGTTAAGGAATTTTGGGGTTAAGGTTTCCAGCATAGAAACACCTTCAATGAATTTGCAGAATAATTCATGAAATTCGGTTTCGTTTTTTTGTATTGAATCCGGTGACAGCGCAATTATTTTCGATAATTCTGTGCTAAATTGTTCGGTGGTTAATTGATGAGCATTTTTAAACAGGTATTCCAGCCGTTGTGTCTCAGACTTGATTTCATCAGTTATTGCACCGGTGGCTGCTACTTTGGCAATAAATCTTTCCTTGAATCTATTTGATTCCAGATTGATACAATCACTCTTTTTCTGAGCTTGCCAGTTTCGCATTTTCCAGTATTCCTCCTCATTGGTCACAGAAGGTCTTTGGTGAAGTTCATAAAAAACAACATGCTTTTGGTTCTTTAAAAAATCCTGAAAAGTGAATGATGGCAATTGTATCCTGGATTCCTGATAAAGCCGAACTAATTGATTACGTTTTTCGCTTAAAAGGAGACCTTCTTTTATCAGTGCTTGTTCATTGTTTTTGAAAAAAAGTAAACGGGCTGAAAATATCTTATAAATTACAATCTCAAAAGCTGCGAAATTGACATACTCCTTTCTCTCGAAGTCATCAATCTTCTGTTTTAATAGAAGTATTTCATTGTGAAGTTTCAAAACTTGCTGATCTCTTGTCAGATCTTTGAGGTTAAGACTTTCGACAAATATATTTGCCTGGCTTTTTGCATCTACATTGGCTGATTTGTATAAATCATCAAAAAATCGTCTGATTTCAAGGTTTGTATCTGTTGTCATTTTTTGGTAGTAAAATTTAATAATTGTTTTTGATAAGATTCCTTCATATCATCCTCAAAACTATCGAGATAGTTTTCTGTGGTTTTGAGGTCTTTATGTCCCAGGCTTTCACTGATGAACTCGGTTGGCGCACCTGAACGTTTTAACACGGTGGCGAATGAATGCCGTGCTGTGTATGTGGTTAACTTGAGCGTGAACTTTAAGTCTTTCCCAATCTCCTTCATGTATTTATTGATCGTTTTGGTTGCCTGATAGATTTTGGCATATTCTTGTTCCGGAGTATCATCTTTTGAAAGTATTCCGAAAATGTAGTCTTCGGGTTCTTTTGTATCAACTCCCCATTCATTGATTATTGCCTGAATCTCTGGTAAGATAAAAACACTAATAGCCTGGCGATCTTGTTTGGTTGAATTGCTTGTTTTTGCACGAATAAAGCTAATCCGATTACCTTCAATATTCTTGAATTTCAAATTAGCAATATCCTTAATATTTGCACCATTACATAAATAGCTAAATACCCATAAATCCCGGGAACGCCTTTCACTAACTGTTTTGGTTTGATAATTTACAACGCTTGAAATATCTGCCAATGACAACGCTTTCTTTAAATTACGGCCAGAGGGAATTTGATATTTCCGTTTTCCAAATGGATAAAGGTCTTTGTCGAATAATCCATTCTGAATCCCAACATTTATTATTGTGCGCAGACTTCTCATGTAAATGCCAACAGTGGTAATTGAATTTCCGCTTTCCAACATCCACTTTTCGTAATTATTCAACCATTCGGTTGTAATTTCCCAGAAGGCAATCTTCTTTCTGTTTTTCGATTCCAAAAATTTGGTGACTGATTGTTTAGCATTGTTGTAGCTATATGCTGTGCTTATCCGTCCGTTTTGTTTTAGCTCAGAAATATAGTTGCTATATACCTCAAGGATTCCTTGATTAGCTTTGGGCTTTTGATTGAATTTCTTTTCAAATAGTGCAAAGGAGAAAACTGGCATCTCTCTGATAATTGCAACAGATTGCTCTTCAATTTTATTGAAATACAAAAGATGCTCTTTAAACTTTCCCCTGGGTTTCTCTGAATGTACTTTTTCCCAATCATCGATTGATAAACTTGTTCCGATAGGATAGTAGTTCTGTGCGCGATTAAAAGTGATTCTAAGCTTAACAGCATAGGTGCCGTCCTTGCGTTTTATCCTTTTATCATGTATTATTGCAGTAGTTACGCCAATCATATGTATGTAATTGATTAAAAATGAGGATAATTACTATCAATTTTGATACATACAATATACATACATTTTGGTTAAAAAACAACAGAAAAGGGAAAATAAAAGAAAATATTTGCTATTTAAGCTATTGAATATCAATTAAATGAAGATGCAAGGAAAATAAAGGAAGACAAAAAATATGACTCTTAATCAGCGGGCCCAGGGTTCGAATCCCTGCAGACCGACCTTTCAGAATCAAACACTTACACGAATCTGGTGTAGGTGTTTTTTTTGTTTAAGGATGTTCTCAAAGTAAGGTAGAGCTTAATTTAAAAACAGATTTCCACACAGAATCGGAAGAAATGCGTGCAATCCGGTGTAGAAGGGTCAGTTGTCAAAACTTGAAGGACACTACAAACTCGGTATAAAACGAGTTGCTTAGTGTTTCAAGGGTATGTGCTTGGCCGTTTTTTCTTGTGATTGTCAACGGATTCAATGGAATGGCATAGGTCGGAATGAGCGAAAATTCCCATTGATTGTCCTCAATAGTTACGGGTGAGGAGAATTCATAATCCAATACCACAAAGTTGTTTGTACCGGTAATGTTGATTCCGCTGTTTCCCAGTATTTGCTTTGCATTACCGTGAAATTTTTGTGTCCCTGCATACGATAATATGGATGGATCTATGGTCTATTTCAGCTGCTCTTCTCCGATGTAAAATGGGTGAGAAATGCCATAACTTAGCAGAATGTCAGTCTTCTGAGATAATGCAACATCCAAACCGGTGTTAAACGTCAGAACAGAGGTGCTGTAACTGGCATTGGTCATTGCCTCGCCTTTGATATTCGATTTGGTTGATGTACTGTTCTTGCTGTAAAAATATTTGCTAGCCGATATTCCTCCGCTGAAATTCTCGCCAATAGAGAATTCATAACCACCTTCTAACGTAATTAGGTCGACCTGGCCGGGTGATTTTGTTTTGTACGACAGGGAAGTATCGAAAAATAATCCTGATTTGTGGTAGTACCCGAACGTTGGTGTCAGGTATGGTAATTTCAGGGTATCTTTTCTTCCGTAATAAACGGCATTGGTTAGATAAGACATCGAGGCCTTGAAAGCCGAAGAGGTCACAGGTTCAGGATCAGTTTCTTCGGCCTGTATATTCAGCGCCCAAATCATGATCAGCAAGATGAGATATGCAATTCTCGATTTCATTGACCAAATATACTTCTTATTGAACTCCGACGATATTTTTGCAGGCAATTTCTGAATCTGATCGCACATAAAGAAGTATGTCATATAGTGGATCTGATTCAGGATTTCTGCAGATTAAATTCCTGATTATGGTTATGTGGAATCGACCGATATTTTTAACTTTGGAAAAACCAAAATCAATCTCCAAAATCGAATTTTATGAAAAAGTCAACCAAAATTATTTTGATCATCTGTTCCATTTTACTCGTGTTCGGAGTCTATTTTGCTTATCAAATCTATAAGAGTATCAAAGGCAGCGAACCATTGTCCGGAAAGCAGGGCCAGATTCCGGCGAAGATGGCTTCGGTTCCTCCTGTTACAAAAGGCACTGCTGATTGGCCAAATTGGCGCGGTGTAAACTTTGACGGCAAAACTGCCACGACTGGTATTCAGACCGATTGGTCGAAAGGCCTGAAAAAGCTTTGGTGTGTAAGTTACCTTTGTCAGGATAAGGCAACAGCTTCCTGGTCGGCTCCTGCAATTCAGGGAAACAGGTTAATTATTCCGGGAAGAGATGAAAATAATGATTTGATTTTTTGCCTGAATGCGGAAACCGGAGAATTGATCTGGTTGGGTTCCTACAAGGCAGATGCCGGAAGCAGCCATGGTCCCGGGCCTCGGGCAACTCCGTTTATCGACGAAAACCGGGTCTATACCTTTGGACGAAGCGGTGATCTGGTTTGCTGGCAGCTGGAAGATGGGACAATGCTTTGGCACAAAAAGGTCGGAGATGCCGGTGGCGCTGAACCTACTTGGGGATATTCAACTACCCCGCTTGTTCTTGATAATAAAGTAATTGTGCAGGGCGGTGGAACTGCTCTGGTTATTGCCTTTGACAAGCTTACCGGAGAACAGCTCTGGAAATCGATGGAAGGCGATGCCGGATATTCAGCGGCAATTCCAATGAAAGTCGATGGTGAAATCAAAATTTTGATCTATCAGGGGAAAGGGCTTTCTTGTCTGAATCCGTCGGATGGTAAAGAAATATGGACGGCACCCTGGGCTACCGAATACTGTGTGAATGCCACCACACCGGCAGTTTCAGGCGATATTGTTTTTCATTCCTCCGGATATAAAACCGGATGCGAAGCGCTAAAAGTTACCGGAACGGCGTATCAGGTTTTATGGAAAAGCAATGTGATTGAAGCACAACATTCTGATCCTGTATTAATTGATGGTTACATTTATGGCTATTCCGGCGAAAGTTCACGGAATAACGGTCAGTTTAAATGCGTGGAATTAGCTACCGGAAAAGAAGTGTGGAGCACCGGCGAAATAGGGCAGGGGACTACCACCTTTGCGGATGGTTACCTGATTTGCCTGGATATAAAGGGAAACCTGGCCTTGATTAAACCAGATCCTTCCGGATTTAAACTGCTTGGCCGAATCGAACATGCTTTGGAAGATGTCAAAAATCCGGCATGGACAGTTCCGGTAATCGCAAATGGGAAACTCTATCTGCGATATTTGCAGCAATTGGTTTGTTATCAAATGGTTAGGTAGTTCAGATTGAGAAAATCAGATGTTAGCATGAACAATAAAGAACTTTTTACAGTTATATATTCCTGAACGAATATTCGTTGATCCTGAATCGTTGGTTTTGACTGAATAATACCGGATGACAGGCAGAAAGAAATTTATCGAAGGAAATGAGTCATTTTCCTTATAGTTTTTCAGGCATTCAAATATTTTACTTTCGATTTATTTTGGAAGTTCAATTTAATTTCTACATTTGCCCTTATAAAATGCAAGCAGAAATGAAAAATATCAGCATTATATCTCTAGTCCTTGTCAGCGTGGTGGTCCTCCTTCGTGCTGAATGAGATTGGTATAATGTAAGCTAAAAACTTGAAAGCCTTTCTCATTCAGTTGAGAAAGGCTTTTTTATAAAAAAAATAATTTCAGACAAAAAGGTATGTATAAACGTTTAAGATCAGCAACTACAACAGAAGGCCGGCGAATGGCGGGCGCAAGAAGCCTCTGGCGGGCAAACGGAATGAAGGAAGAACAATTTGGACGACCGGTTATCGCCATCGTCAATTCGTTTACACAATTTGTCCCTGGGCATGTTCATCTTCACGATATCGGCCAGTACATAAAAGGGATTATCGAGCAAAAAGGCTGCTTTGCCGCCGAATTCAATACCATCGCTGTGGATGACGGTATTGCCATGGGACACGATGGGATGTTGTATTCACTGCCTTCGCGCGATGTGATTGCCGACAGTGTCGAATACATGGTGAATGCCCACCGGGCTGACGCGATGGTTTGCATCTCGAACTGCGACAAAATTACCCCGGGAATGATGATGGCCGCGATGCGACTGAACATTCCTGTGATATTTGTTTCCGGAGGTCCGATGGAAGCCGGTAAAATCGACGGCAAAATGTATGATTTAGTCGATGCGATGGTTATGGCAGGCGACAATTCGGTTTCAGACGAACTGATATTGAAGGTTGAAAAGGATGCCTGTCCTACCTGCGGATCCTGCTCCGGAATGTTCACTGCCAACTCCATGAACTGTCTGGCTGAGGCTCTGGGTCTTGCGCTTCCGGGGAATGGATCGATTCTGGCCACGCATGCCAACCGGAAACGCTTATTCGAAGAAGCTGCAGGAAGGATTGTCGAAATGACCGACGAATATTATCAAAAAGGAAATGAAAATGTCCTTCCGCGAAATATTGCAACAAAAGCTGCATTCCAAAACGCAATGAAACTCGATATTGCAATGGGTGGTTCGACCAATACCGTTTTGCATATTCTGGCTATTGCTTCTGAAGGTGAAGTTGATTTTACGATGAAAGATATAGACGAATTGTCGCGCGTGACACCAAATCTTTGCAAGGTTGCACCAAGTGGAAGCTACCACATGGAAGATGTAAACCGTGCAGGTGGAATCTTAGGAATTCTGGCAGAACTCGATCGCGCCGGAATGCTCGATACCACTGTTCCTCGTGCTGACGGTCGAACACTGGCTCAGGCCATTGCTGAATATGACGTGGTGGCGCCAACTGTGACCGAAGATGCACTGCAGAGATACAAGTCAGCACCGGGTGGTGGACGCAACCTTGTGATGGGTTCTCAGGAACGGTATTACCGTGAATTGGATACCGACCGCTCACACGGCTGTATTCGTGACTACGAACATGCCTACAACAAAGATGGAGGTTTGGCTGTTTTGTACGGAAATATTGCCCGAAACGGCTGCATAGTGAAAACTGCAGGCGTCGATCCATCGGTATATCATTTTAAAGGAACTGCCAGGGTATTCCAATCGCAGGATGATGCCTGCAACGGAATTCTTGGCGATAAAGTGCAGGCCGGAGATGTTGTGGTAATTATTTATGAAGGCCCGAAAGGCGGCCCTGGAATGCAGGAAATGCTCTATCCAACTTCCTATATCAAATCGATGGGATTGGGAAAAGCTTGCGCCCTGATTACTGACGGACGTTTTTCAGGCGGAACTTCAGGATTGTCCATCGGGCATGTTTCTCCGGAAGCCGCTGCCGGTGGTGAAATTGCACTGATCCAGGATGGGGATTTGATAGAAATTGATATCCTTTCCCGGAAAATTGATGTTCTGCTCAGTGTCGGAGAACTGGAAGAAAGAAGGAAAAAGGAAATGGGAAAAGGGAAGGATGCGTTTATGCCCGAACCGCGTGAGCGTCAGGTTAGCAAAGCCCTGAAAGCCTATGCCAGTATGGTTTCCTCAGCCGATCGGGGAGCTATCAGACTGATTGATTAGAAAAAGTGACTAAAGTGAACTAGAGTGCCTAAAGTGCGCTAAAGTTCTAAAAACGATAATCAACGTATGGGGTTATAACTTTAGGCACTCCAAACTTTAGGCACTCCGAACTATATAATTCAAAATATATTAAACTCAAAGAATATGGCCACACAGCGTGTAAGCGGCTCACAAGCCGTAATTTTATCCCTTCTGGAGGAAGGCGTTGATACCATTTTCGGGTATCCGGGAGGTGCGATCATGCCAATCTATGACGCTCTCTACGATTTTGACCAACAGGTAACTCATTATCTCACCCGTCACGAGCAGGGAGCTATCCATGCTGCGGAAGGTTATGCAAAAGTGACCGGAAAAGTGGGCGTTTGCTTTGCAACTTCAGGGCCTGGGGCAACTAACCTGATCACTGGTTTGGCCGATGCCCAGATCGATTCAATTCCATTGGTTTGCATTACCGGACAAGTGGCTTCGCCTCTGCTCGGAACTGATGCTTTTCAGGAATCGGATGTGGTCGGGATTACCATGCCGGTGACCAAGTGGAATTTCCAGGTGACCTCGGCTGACGAAATTCCGGAAGCTATTGCCAAAGCCTTTCACATAGCTCTTACCGGTCGTCCGGGACCAGTCCTGCTGGACATTGCCAAAGATGCCCAGTTTGCGCAGTTCGATTTTGAATATAAAAAGTGTACCAAGATCAGGAGTTATTTGCCTGAATATCCGATAGATCCATTCCAGGTGAAGGCAGCAGCCGACCTGATTAATGAAGCTAAAAAACCGATAGTCCTGTTTGGTCATGGGGTTATTTTAGGACATGCCGAGGCTGAATTGAAAGAGTTTATCGAGAAAACAGGAATTCCGGCAGCATGGACTTTACTTGGACTTTCAGCTCTTCCAAGCGATCATCCGCTCAATGTTGGGATGCTTGGAATGCACGGAAATTATGGACCGAATATCAAGACCAATGAAGCCGACGTGGTGATTTCAATCGGTATGCGTTTCGACGACAGGGTAACCGGAAAAGTAGCTGCATATGCACGTCAGGCGAAAGTTATCCATCTTGAAATCGATCCGGCGGAGATCAATAAAATCATCCATGCCGATGCACCGGTTTTGGGAAATGCCAAAAAATCGCTCCGGATGCTGATCGACAATGTGAACTCCAATTTCCACTCAGATTGGCTGGCAGAATTTCATGCCTGCGACAAGATCGAGTACGACAAGGTGATTTTCCACGATGTTTATCCGAAAAAGGTAGGACTAACTATGGGTGAAGTGGTGCGGATTGCCTCCGAAAAAACCAATAACGACGCCATTTTAGTGACCGACGTAGGTCAGCAACAGATGATTGCTTCCCGTTATTTCAAATTTCACCAGTCACGTAGCAATGTTACTTCCGGAGGTTTGGGAACCATGGGCTACGGTGTTCCGGCGGCAATGGGCGCCAAAATTGGCCAGCCCGACCGGGTGGTATTCGCTATGGTTGGAGACGGAGGTTTCCAGATGACCATTCAGGAACTCGGAACCATTTCGCAATACGAGATTGGTGTGAAAATCATCGTGCTGAACAACAATTTCCTGGGAATGGTTCGGCAATGGCAACAGCTTTTCTTTGAGAAACGCTATTCGTTTACCGAAATGAAAAACCCTGATTTCGTTGGAATTGCCAAAGCGTACGGACTGGCTTCGCAAAAGGTCACGTCACGCGATCAACTTGAAACGGCGATTCAGGAGATGCTTGATCATGAAGGTCCATATGTGCTCGAAGTGGTTGTCGAACAGGAAGATAATGTTTTTCCGATGATTCCCACCGGTGCCTCTATTTCAGATATTATCCTTGAACCGTAAAAAAGCCTCCCCCGACCCCTCCAAAATGGAGGGGAGAAAGAATTGATAGTCTGATTAGTAAAACAAATATTCGACAATAAATTTTAAACCTTTGCTTTTTTTAAGCCTCCCCTTCGGGGAGGTTTGGAGGGGCTTCAAAACAGTATCAAGATGAAACAAGAATATATAATAACCGTTTTTTCGGAAGACCATATTGGCTTGCTGAGCAGAATTACCATCATTTTTACCAGGCGAAAAATTAATATCGATAGTCTGACCGTGTCAGAATCGGCAATACGGGGAGTTTTCAAATTTACCATCGTCATTCACGAAACGGCCGACCGTGTTCAAAAAGTGGTGGGTCAACTTGAAAAAGTGGTGGATGTGCTCAAAGTTTTCGCCAATACCAACGACGAAATGATTTATCAGGAACTGGCGCTCTACAAGGTGTCGACCGATTTGTTGTTCGAATCGGATGAAGTCGAAAAAATTGTTCGCCGCTCCGGAGCGCGAATCCTTGAAGTTACCCGCGAATATGTGGTAATCGAAAAGACCGGGCATTCGGACGAGACTCAGCTGTTGTTTGACGAGTTGAACGTTTTTGGAGTCACCCAGTTTATCCGTTCCGGAAGGGTTGCCATTACCCGCAGCACCATCGAGCGGCTTTCGGTATTCCTGAAAGAGCGCGATGCCTTGCTAGAGCAAGTGGATTAGAAAGAAAGTTCGGAGTGCCTAAAGTGAACTAAAGTGCCTAAAGTTATTTGACAAATTTCTGTGCTTAACTTTAGACACTCCGAATTTTAGGCACTCCGAACTACTGGAATAGCATCTTGTCCACATAAATATTCTGAAAGTTCGGATCACCTTCCAGATTGACGTGGATTGTTTTTGACAAAATTTCCTGTGTCATTTCTGAATCTTCAAAAAGAAACATTTTTGCGCCAATAAGCGCGGTATTTCCCATTTTGTGAATCTTTTCCTCCGGAAGTTCAATCATTCCGGTCTCCACCACATTCGTGAGGTTGATATAGTTTCCGAAACCTCCGGCAATGTAAATTTCATGAATGTCAGCAACCTGAATCTCCAGTTTATTAGATAAAATGGTCAGCCCGGCTGCGATGGCAGCTTTGGCAAGCTGAAATTCATTGATGTCTTTCTGGGTCAGGTATACTTTTTGGGTCAGTTGGATTTTATCTTCACCTGAATTGATCTCGCCAAACATCCCAATCAGATCCATTTTCCGGAGAATGGCGACTGCATCAATCAAAGCGCTTCCACAAATTCCTTTTGCCGCAGTATTTCCAATTACGCTGACTTCCATCTTTCCGTCAATCAGGCTGAGCGACGAAATGGCGCCGGTAACTGCCCGCATTCCCATCGAAATGTTGGCTCCTTCAAAAGCTGGTCCTGCTGCGGTTGAGGCGCAAACGATCTGATCTATATTGCCAATCACAATCTCTCCGTTGGTTCCCAGATCAATCAACGCAGTAAAATTTTCCTTCCGGTGAAGTCCGGTAGCCGCAATTCCGGCCAGAATATCGCTACCCACAAAACTTCCGATGGAAGGATAGAACTGTACTTTTTCTTTAACCTGAAGTTTCCATCCAAGTTCTTCCGGGGTGAAAACCTTCATTCCTAAATCTCCGGCATGAAACGGGTACATCGAAAGCGGAGAAACATCGCAACCGCTGAAAATAAGTTGCATTACTGTGTTCCCGACCAGAACAACTTTCTCCAGATGAACATCCTGTCTTTTTAGTATCAATCCAATCATGGTCCCGATTGCTGAACGGATGATTTGGGTCATTTCGCCGGTATGTCCGTCCAGACAAGACTGTATTCGGGAAATCAGGTCGGCTCCAAATTTCACCTGTGGGTTCAGCATGGTTTCCACCGCCAGCACGTTTGCCGAAGTTAAATCGACCAATTGGGCCACAATGGTGGTGGTTCCAAAATCAATGGCAATTCCAAAACCTTTTTGCGGAGTAAAATCAAATTCACTTTCGTCAGCCAGAATCAGGTGGTTGAACTGTTCAACTTCGAGGGTAATGTCGCTGGTACACTTGCTGAAACAGGCAAGCCGCCAATCAGGAGCTAAAGCAAGCCTTTCAAGTTTTTGCCGGTGTTGGTATGTGATTTGAATTTCACCATCCAATAACCTGACTTTGCATTTTCCGCAGGTTCCTTTTCCACCGCATGGAAACTCAATTCCAAATTCGTGCAGTACATCAATCAGCGGAGTCAGATCGTTGACCTGAATTTCTTTTCCAAGCGGATGGAGCCGGATGGTATGTTTCTTCATTTTGCCAAAAGTTTCAGGAATCCTTCTTCAATGGTTTTTGGATTGGTATCCGATTTTTCGGCAATAAAGATAATTTCATTTTGCTCTTTTGGCTCACAGGGTTCAACGGAACATCCGGAGAATGTAAAATTGAAGAGATTCCAGCCATCCGAATTTCTCAAGTGACCTTTTGCCCGGATGATGGAAGGATTTTCCCTGAAAAAATCAGGTAATTTTTCCAGTTCAAATTGGCATTCAGCACCAAACTGCAGGTTTATTTCCTGAAAGTTTTTATCGGTATGAATCAAACTTCCACCTAAAACAAAGTGAACTTCGTTTCCGGTTTGCGGCTTCAGGAATTCCAGAGAAAGTATTTCCGGTGAAAAAGATTGGCTGGATAGGCAGTGCATCTTTTCAGGAAACAGCAGTTTGAATTTTTCGATTTGCCGGTCCTGAATTTCGGGGCCAGCAAGTAAATCGCATTTGCTGAAAACGATCAGCGACGCCCCCGAAATTTGTGATTTGTACATGAAATTGATTTTCAGGCGCGGATTTTCGATGGCGGTAATGTCAACCAGACAAATTGCAGGTAATAATTCGAGTTCCGTTCTGGTGGCAATGATTTCAGATACCATGTTGATACCGCCCAAACCACTCGGTTCGATGATGATTCGATCGAATTTACCGGATTGAACGATCTTTTCAAGGTCCTCCTGAAAGTAAGCCCCTGCTGAGCAGCAAATGCAACCGCCCGAAATATCGAAAACAGTGCCTGCAATCGATGAGGATTGTAATGTTTGGCCATCGATGGAGATCTTCCCAAATTCATTGATCACAATCGCCCAATTTTCATTGCTGGGTTTCTGTTTCAATAAACCGATAATGGCAGTTGTCTTGCCAGAACCTAAAAACCCGGAGATGATATTTACTGGAAGCCTCTCCCCAACCCTCTCCAAAGGAGAGGGAGTTTCAACGCTTCGATCTAATATTTTTGCAATTTCAGACACTCTTTGCAGTAAGTAAAGATACCTTGTTCAGCGCAATTTTAAGTCCCCTCCTTTGGATGGGATTTGGGGGAGGCTTCTCCTACAACCCATACTCCGATAGTATAAATTTGCTTTGATCAAGCAAAGGAAGCATCATTTCGATGAATTCGCTTTCGCTCTCAGGAATGCTCTCCAATTCGTCGCGAAGGATAGGCAGATAAGCCGTTTCCATTTCTGAAAGTTTTATCTTGCCTGAAGCCAAAGCTTCTTCAATGATATCGAGTGCTGTAATGGCTCCATTTCTGGCATTGGCCACATATGAGTCACCTTTAATCAATTCCTTCGAAATGCGAATCACATTCTCCGGTGAAAGGATCAACGCCTGTGGATCGGTGTAAACATCAGATGCAACCAGCAATTGCTGTAAAATATGGCTGGGAACAGTTCCGGCGATTAAAGCCTGATTCATCAGCCGGGCGTCGTATTCCAATTGCTCCAGATAGGCAGTAGGCGCCATGCCCGACAACAATTTGATATTCTGAACCGATTCGTTGCTCCATAAATCGCAGCAGGCAGAGGCAATATTTCCAATGGGACTGAGATGAGCACAGGCAGCCGTTTTTCCTTCCATCGAAATCGGAATTCCGGTGATGGCTTTCAGGAAAGGTCCTTCGTATCCGCAATCCTTATCCGGACCGACTGCGCCTTCTTCCATAGCCACAATGGAACGAACCACCGAAATCACTCGAACCAGTGCGGCAAATACCCGTGGAATGTATTTCTTTTCGGCTAAAACCATGGCCGTATTGGCAAACCCGCAGGCAGAATCACCAGCAGCAATTTTCCCATGCTGACTGGCCAGGCCAAAAATTTTCTTCCACAGAAATTGCATGTCCCGGACTCCCAAAACCGCCAGTGCAAATACGATGGTTTTAATATCGCAATTCATTAGTGCATCGTCCGAAACTTCCTTCCCACCTGTACTTTCGATCGAAAGCAGATCTCCACCGGCAATCATTCCCTTTTCGAAAAGTTCCATCATGGGTTCCAGATATTGCGAAGTTCGTTGTTTGGCGGGTCGCTCAAATTCACGCAGATCGTTTGGTGTCAGGCGAATTTCAGAAGCAAGTCCATGTTTCTGGTAATATTTCTCACAGATTTCGTTCATGACTTTGACTATCTCGATTCCAATCCAGGGGGTTTTTGTCATTTCAAGCAGCGTTTCCAGTTCGAGAACTACTCCTTTTGAATTCAAATCAACTGCGCGTTCGAGCGCTCCTTCAGCAATTTCGCGGTAATGTTCATAAACCTGCGGCAAGGTACTTTCGTTGATGCTCATCACCGGAAGCGTAAAATTCAATTCGGCGTAAACCTGTCCACCGCCGATTTCAAGGCCGCGACGGGTTTTTACCGGGTTTGGAGCTATGCCGAAAATAAGGTCTTCAGGATTGGTTATAATCAGACTTTTGTATTTCATGTTATTGAAAATTAAAATGTTAATGCGATAATTAATCGTTGAGTTAGGTGTGATGCTGTTTATTTTGCCGTATTTCTACAACAATCAAATTCCTTCAGTATTCAGATTTATTTCTTTTAGGAGGCCAGTTTGCTCAAATGTTCCACCACACCTTGCGGATCGGGAGCGTAAAAATCAGCACCAATTTTTTGGCAGTAATCGTTATTCACCGGAGCGCCGCCTATAAACACTTTCGTGGTTGGAAGATTTGCCTTGATATCAGAAACAATCTCGCCCATATTGACCATTGTGGTTGTGAGCAGGGCTGATAATGCCACTATTGCACCGGGGTTATTGTTTACCGCTTCGATGTATCGTGCCGAAGGAACATCCACACCCAAATCAATAACCGTCCAACCTGCGCCTTCGACCATCATGGCCACCAGGTTTTTGCCGATATCATGCAAATCGCCTTTTACGGTTCCAATGATGAATGTACCTTTGGTTTTGATTTCGCCGGAAGTAAAAAATGGTTTTAACTGAAGCATTGAAGCGCCCATTGCTTTAGCTGACATGAGCATCTGTGGTACAAAAATCTTGTTTTCAGAAAATTTCTTTCCAACGCGGTCCATTGCGGGGACCAACGCGTTTTCAAGAATTTGCTGGGGGCCAACTCCGCTTTCAAGAGCCTTTATGGTCAGTTCGTAGGCACCGTTTTCTCCTTTAAGTTGAGGCGGGTAGGGTGATTTAAAATCTACTTTTCCGAATTCAACCGCCTGCAGTAATTTTTCGAGTAATTCTTCCATCAGTTTTGAATATTTAATTGAATTGGTTTCTGACACAAACATAACTACCAGATGGTGTGAAATCTACACCTATTTTTACTAATATTGATGCAATATTCACATTTCATGGAATATTTGTATAATTAAAACTACCATGTCGGCATTACTTGAGCAAATTGTTTTGAATGAAGACGAATCGTTTTTCATCGGAATTTTCCAAGATAACCTGGACAAAAGCACCTGGCATTATCACCGGAATTTTGAGATCAGTTTTATTACGGAAGGATCAGGCAAACGGATAGTTGCTGATTCGATGGAGGAATTTCAGCCTGGCGACCTTGTTTTTTTTGGGTCGAAACCTGCCACATGTGTGGCTGGCTGAGAAAGAAACGTTGATGCCATCCAAACGGACGCTCGAAATGGTTTTTCTTCAGTTTACTCCTGAAATAGTTGGCCAACAATTGTTAAGTCTTCCCGAATTTGAATATGTGGCCATAGCTCTGGCTTCTTCTGAACGAGGGGTCCAGATTGTTGGACAGACGCTCAACGAAGTCAGTGAGCTGATGCTTCAAATGCCCTATTTAAAGGGGTTTGAACGAATGCTACACTTCTTTAGGATACTGGATGTTATTGGCAGAAGTGAGACGAACATTCAGCTTGCAAGCCAAGAGTTCATGAAAACCCGTTTTGAGACTGTTAGCAAACGAATTACAGCCATCCATGAATATTTAATGAATCATTATCGCGATGAAGTTGACCTTAAGAAACTCGCCGCATTGGTAAATATGGCTGAAGGATCGTTGTGCAGGTATTTTAAGTCAAACATGGGCATGACTGTTTTTGAATACCTGAACCAGATCAAAATCGATTTTGCCTGTAAGTTATTAATGGATCACGATTTGAGTATTCTGGATGTTTGTTTCGATAGTGGTTTTAATAACCTGAGCCATTTCAATAAACAATTTAGAAAAACAGCAGGTGTGCCTCCATCCGAATACAGGAAACGGTTTAAGGGATTGCACAGCTTCGAGTGATAATTTTCCTTTTTTATTACAATGTTTTTGTCCGTAACTTCGTACTTATTCAAAATCAAATTCATGAAGAAATCAACCGAGCAAATTCCGGTTTATAGTCTACCTGATTTCAGCTCCCAGGAACGAAAAAGTCAGCAATTTCAGGTGGAGGTTTTCGATGCCAACCGGCATTTCAGTGTGAGATACCCACACCGCCACGACTTTTTCGAGGTTTTGTACCTCATGAAAGGCTCCGGATATCATGTGATTGACGCCAATAAATACGAAATCAAACCACCTTGCATATTCTTTATGTCGCCCGGACAGGCACATAAGCTGGAGCTTTCGAATGATATTGAAGGTTACATTTTTATTTTCACCGCTGATTTTTACCTGCTCAACCGAAGCAATCAAAACAGTTTAATTGAATTTCCTTTCTTCTACACGCTTCATCAGGAGAATCCGCCGTTACATCTTGAAAATGAAAACGATATTCGCTTTCTGAAAACATTGTTCATGCAGGCAATCTCAGAAACCAGTTCAAGCGGTGACTTTACCCTTGAATTACTAAGATCTGTTCTTGACGTTATTCTGACTACCTGTGCGGCACGGTACAAGGTGAATGAAAGCCTTTTGAATAAAGGGAAAGGACAAATTCTGGTCAAGCGCTTCTTCCATTTGGTAGAAGAAAACAACCAAAAAAACCTTTCGCTGAGCGAATATGCCGGAATGATCGGAATAACACCCAACCACCTGACTCAAACCGTGAAACAGCTCACAGGTAAAACTTCAACGCAGATTATAAAAGCTAAACAATTGCTGGAGATCAAACGTTTATTGGTGCACACCAATCTGAATGTTTCCGAAATTGCCAATCAACTCAATTTCGAGGATCAGTCGTATTTCACCAAGTTTTTCCGGCGCGAAACCGGGATAACACCACTTCAGTATCGTGCAGGTGTCTTGAAATAGCGATCAAAAATACCATTGTTGTAATGATGGTAATGTGTTGATATTTAAATTGAAGATGTTTTTGAAATGGAATAATTAAATAGCAATCCATGAAAAATACCTAAAATACTTGTTTTTTTACTTCGTTATTTCAGGAGTATTACATTGCTTTGTAGACTCAGAATGAAACTTAATCACTATAAAAATTGGAAAATGGCAAATTATTTTAATTCAATTCCTTTGCGTGTTCAGTTGGAACAGCTTGGTAAATGCGATTTTATGGACGAGTCAGAATTTGCTGACGGTGTCAAAAAATTGCTTGGAAAAAAAATCGTTGTTTTAGGTTGCGGCGCCCAGGGTTTGGCTCAGGGTCTCAACATGCGCGACAGTGGTCTGGATATTTTTTACGCTTTGCGCGAAGTGGAGATTACCGAAAAACATATCTCATATGTAAATGCGATTGAAAACAAGTTCAAGGTTGGGACTTTCAGCGAACTCATTCCAACTGCTGATTTGGTTCTGAACCTGACACCTGACAAATACCACACTCCAGTGGTAAATGCGGCTATGCCTTTGATGAAAAAAGGAGCCTGCCTGTCGTATTCGCATGGATTCAATATTGTGGAAGAAGGCATCCAGATTCGTCCGGATTTGACGGTAATCATGGTGGCTCCAAAATCGCCTGCGTCAGAAGTTCGTGCTGAATTCCTTCGCGGATTTGGTGTTCCTACCTTGATCGCAGTTCACCGCGAAAACGATCCGAACGGAGATGGACTGGAAATTGCCAAAGCCTATTGCGTTGGAACCGGTGGACACAAAGCTGGTGTGTTACATTCATCGTTCGTTGCTGAAGTAAAATCAGATTTAATGGGCGAGCAAACCATACTTTGCGGTGTTCTGCAAACCGGTTCAATCCTTTGTTTCAACAAAATGGTTGAAAAAGGAATTAATCCGGGTTATGCCTCAAAGCTGGTTCAGTACGGATGGGAAACCATTACTGAAGCTTTGAAGTTAGGCGGAATTACCAACATGATGGATCGCCTGAGCAATCCGGCCAAAATTGAAGCTTTCCAATTGTCAGCCCAATTGAAACACATCATGCGCCCATTGTACGAAAAACACATGGACAACATCATGAGCGGAGTTTTCTCGTCGACCATGATGGAAGACTGGAAAGCCGGCGACAAGGATTTGCTGAAATGGAGAGCTGAAACCGGTGAAACTGCTTTTGAAAAAACTCCGGCCGGTGATATGCAAATCAGTGAACAAGAATATTTCGACAATGGTACGCTGATGGTTGCTTTCATCAAAGCTGGTGTCGAGTTGGCTTTTGAAGTCATGACTGAAACCGGAATCAAACCTGAATCGGCATATTACGAGTCGCTACACGAAACTCCTCTGATTGCTAATACCATTGCCCGAAAAAAACTGTTCGAAATGAACCGCGTAATATCTGATACTGCTGAATATGGCTGTTATCTTTTCGATCATGCCTGCAAACCATTGTTAGCTGATTTCATGAAGAAAATCGATACCACTGTAATCGGTAAAAACCTTAACGAAGGAAAGAGCAATCATGTTGACAACCTCGAATTAATTGCCATCAATGAAGAAATCCGTTTCCACGAAGTTGAAATGGTTGGTGAGGAATTACGTCAGGCCATGGATGCCATGAAAGCGATCATCTGATAATGAATTACAATTGATTGATAATGAAAGCCTCGTTGAGAAACGGGGCTTTTTTGTTTCTATTGCATACCACAAAAAAAGGCTGATTCATCATCAGCCTCTTTACTATCGATCGAATAATTGTTATTCTTCGGATTTTTCTTCAGGAGCAACTTCATCAGCCGGGGTTTCCGGTTCAACCTCTGCAACCAGAGCTACTGGCTCAGCGGCAACGGGTTTCACTTCAGGAGCTTTTACGGCAGCCACAAGTTTATCGGCAACTTTCTTCTTTCCTGCACGGCGTGAACGACTTGGTTTGGCCTTGCTTTCTTTGGCAGCCAACATGTTTTCGTTGTAGTCGACCAACTCAATGAAGCACATTTCTGCGTTGTCTCCCTGGCGGTTTCCTGTTTTCAGGATTCGGGTGTAACCACCCGGACGATCGGCCACTTTTGCAGCCACATCGCGGAAAAGCATTGCAGTAGCAGTTTTGCTTTTCAAATATTCAAAAACCACCCTGCGCGAATGAGTTGAATCGTCTTTGGCTTTGGTGATCAATGGCTCAACATATATTCTCAGGGCTTTCGCTTTCGCTACGGTGGTAGTGATACGTTTGTGAAAAATCAATGAATTAGCCATGTTGGACAACATTGCTTTCCGATGAGCGCTTGTTCTTCCTAAATGGTTGAATTTCTTATTATGTCTCATTTTTACTTATTCCTTATCAAGTTTATATTTACTGATATCCATTCCGAAAGTCAAACTCAGGCTCACCAACAGGTCATCCAATTCGGTGAGTGATTTTTTGCCAAAATTACGGAATTTGAGCAAATCGTTCCGGTTATAGGTAACCAGTTCGCCCAATGTTTCAACATCAGCTGCTTTGAGGCAGTTTAATGCACGCACCGAAAGATCCATGTCGACCAGCTTGGTTTTGAGCAGCTGGCGCATGTGCAGAACTTCTTCATCAAATTCTTCGTTGGCAAATTTTTCGTCCGAATCAATGGTAATTTTTTCGTCGGAAAACAGCATGAAATGATAGATCAGAATTTTTGCAGCTTCTTTCAAGGCATCTTTCGGGTGAATTGAACCATCGGTCGTGATTTCAAAAACCAGTTTTTCGTAGTCGGTTTTTTGCTCAACCCGGAAATTTTCGACAGCATATTTCACATTTTTAATCGGTGTGAAAATTGAATCGATCGGAATTACTCCAAACTCAGCATCGATAGGCTTATTTTCAGCGCTCGGAACATATCCACGACCCTTGTTGATGGTTATATCCAACTGCAATTTAACTTCAGGCTCCATCCGGCAGATAATTAATTCCGGGTTTAAAACGCGGAAGCCAGTCATGAATTTATTGATGTCGCCAGCGGTAAATGTATCCTGACCGGTAATCGAGATTGAAACTTTCTCACTGTCAAAATCTTCAACTTCGCGTTTAAAGCGAATTTGCTTCATATTGAGAATGATTTCAGTAACATCTTCCATTACTCCTTTAATGGTTGCAAATTCATGGTCAACTTTGTCGATTTTGACAGTGGTGATTGAATAACCTTCTAGGGAGGATAACAGAATTCTGCGTAAAGCATTACCGATTGTAATACCATAACCTGGTTCCAATGGACGGAATTCAAATTTACCGTACTTCTCATCGGTTTCAACCATTATAACTTTGTCGGGTTTTTGGAACGCTAATATTGCCATAATACTACTGAGGTTTTATTATTTAGAATACAACTCTACAATAAGTTGTTCTTTAATGTTTTCAGGGATTTCTGATCTTTCAGGACGGGCTAAAAATTTCCCGGTTAATTGAGCGCTATCCCACTCCAACCATGCGAATTTGCTATGACGACGTGAGTTCACCGAAGCGGTAATTACTTCCAGTGATTTTGATTTTTCACGAACGCCAACCACTTCACCAGCACGCAAATGATAAGATGGAATATTGACTACTTCACCATTTACTGTGATATGTTTATGTGAAACCAACTGGCGGGCAGCCGAACGGGTAGGGGCGATTCCTAAACGGAATACCACATTGTCCAAACGTGCTTCGAGCAGTTGTAACAGAACTTCACCGGTTACACCTTTTGATGCAGATGCTTTTTTGAACAGATTCGAGAATTGACGTTCCAAAACACCATACATGTATTTTGCTTTTTGCTTTTCTCTCAATTGTAAACCGTATTCAGATTTTTTACGTCTGCGGCTTGCCAAACCATGAAATCCCGGTGGAAAATTTTTCTTTTCAAGTACTTTGTCAGGTCCGAAAATTGGTTCACCGAATTTCCGGGCGATTCTGGATTGAGGTCCTCTATATCTTGCCATTACTGTCTAATTTTATGATTATACACGTCTTCTTTTTGCAGGACGACATCCATTGTGCGGCAGCGGAGTAACGTCAACTATTTCACTTACCTGAATGCCCACACTGCTGATTGCACGAATAGCAGATTCGCGGCCATTACCCGGACCTTTCACATATACTTTAACCTTCCGGAGGCCGAGATCATAAGCGATCTTGGAACATTCTTCGGAAGCAACCTGAGCAGCATACGGGGTATTCTTTTTAGAACCCCTGAAACCTTTTTTACCGGCAGACGACCACGAAATCACTTCGCCATTTCCATTGGTCAACGACACAATGATGTTATTGAATGAAGAGTGAATGTGAGCCTGTCCGATTGCTTCAACGATAACAACTCGTTTTTTTGTAGAACCAGTCTTTTTTGCCATAATTCAAATATCAATTATTTAGTGGCTTTTTTCTTGTTAGCAACAGTTTTTCTTTTTCCTTTACGAGTACGGGCATTGTTTTTTGTACTTTGTCCGCGAACGGGTAAGCCTACACGGTGACGGATTCCGCGATAGCAGCCGATATCCATCAATCGTTTAATATTCATCTGGGTTTCAGAACGTAATTCTCCCTCTACCTTGATCGATCCACTGATAGCCGCGCGAATGGCAGCTAAATGTTCATCTGTCCAATCCTGAACTTTGATGTTTTTATCAACGCCGGCTTTTTCGAAGAGAGTCTTTGAAAGATTGCGACCGATACCGTAGATATAGGTCAATGCGATCTCTCCTCTTTTATTATTAGGGATGTCAACACCACTTATACGAGCCATAAATAAATTTTTTACAAAGTTAATTAATTATCCCTGACGTTGTTTGTACTTTGGATTCTTTTTGTTAATCACGTACAAACGGCCTTTCCTGCGAACGATTTTGCAGTCAGCGCTACGTTTCTTAATGGATGTTCTTACTTTCATTATTTTGTGCTTTAGTTTTTGTATCTAAAAGAAATTCTTCCTTTTGTCAGGTCGTATGGCGACATTTCAACTTTTACTTTATCACCCGGTAAAATTTTGATGTAGTGCATCCTCATTTTTCCGGAGATATGAGCGGTGATGATATGCCCGTTTTCCAATTCAACCCTGAACATTGCATTCGATAATGATTCAATGATTGTTCCGTCTTGTTCTATCGAAGACTGTTTTGCCATAAATATGAAATTATTTTAACAAGTTTAGAACTTTCACCAATCCAAGACAATAAATTGTCTGTCGTATTAATACATAGCATTTCCACCGCCCGAACGTCCTTTGATCCGGCCTGATTTCATCAAACCATCGTAGTGACGCATCAAAAGGTGACTTTCAATTTGCTGAAGTGTATCCAATACTACCCCTACGAGGATCAGCAACGAAGTTCCGCCAAAGAAATAGGCAAACTGTTGATTGATTCCTGCCATCATGGCAAACGCCGGAAGTATGGTCACAATACCAAGAAAGATTGATCCTGGCAAGGTAATCCTCGACATGACGGTATCCAAAAATTCGACCGTTTTCTTTCCAGGCTTGACACCTGGAATGAAACCACCGTTTTTCTTCATATCCTCTGCCATTTGCATCGGGTTTACAGTAATTGCAGTATAGAAATAGGTAAACAGGATAACCAGCATAAACTGAGTGAAGTTGTACCACAATCCGGTATGATTCGAAAATGCAGAAGCAAATCCGCTCAAACTTTCAGATTTGGCAAAACCTGCCAATGTAATTGGAATAAACATGATTGCCTGAGCAAAAATGATCGGCATAACCCCTGCTGCATTTACTTTCAAAGGTATATACTGGCGAACACCACCATATTGTTTATTGCCTACAATTCGTTTGGCATATTGTACAGGTATTTTGCGGGTTCCTTGAACCAACAGAATAGATCCCATGAATACAACGAAAAGAACAACAAACTCAATGAGGAACATTACCATACCTCCGCCTTGCTGGCTGATGCGTGAAGCAAATTCGCCTACAATAGCATGTGGAAGACGGGCAATAATCCCGATCATGATGATCATCGATATACCATTCCCAATACCTTTATCAGTGATACGTTCGCCAAGCCACATCACAAACATCGAACCTGCAGTTAAAATGATGGTTGATGAGATTGTAAATAACGGACCTGTGATAGCGAAAGCTTCAGGGTGTAATTGGTAATGGAGGTTAGTTAAATATGCAGGTGCCTGGAAAAGCAGGATAACCACAGTCAGATAACGTGTTAACTGATTGATTTTCCGTCTTCCTGATTCGCCTTCTTTTTGTAAGCGCTGGAAGTAAGGTACCGCAATACCCAACAACTGGATCACAATGGAAGCAGAAATGTAAGGCATGATTCCCAAAGCAAAAATAGATGCTTTCGAGAATGCGCCTCCTGAGAACATATCCAACAATCCGAGCAACCCCCCGGACGTTTGATTTTTAAGTTGAGACAGCATGGCCGGGTCAACTCCAGGTAAAGAAACATACGAACCTAAACGATAAATTAAAAGTAAGAACAACGTGATCCCCAACCGGGACCGCAAGTCTTCAATCTTATAAATATTCTTTAGGGTTTCTATAAACTTTTTCATCAGGTTTAAAGTATTTCGGTGGTTCCTTCTAGTTTCTCAATGGTCTCTTTAGCTCTTTTCGAAAAAGCATGCGCTTTTACTTCAAGTTTGAGGGTCAAAACTCCATCACCAAGGATTTTAATTTTGTCCCTTTTCGAAGCCATTCCGGCTCCAACTAAAGTATTCTCATCGATTACAGTCAGTTTCAATGTTTCAGCTAATTCCTGAATAACATCAAGGTTGATTGCTTTAAATTCTTTTCGGTTGATATTTTTAAATCCAGATTTGGGCACCACACGCTGCAAAGGCATCTGACCTCCTTCGAAACCACGACGTGTTTTATAGCCTGATCTCGATTTGGCGCCTTTATGTCCTTTTGTGGAAGTACCACCGTGACCTGAGCCCTGACCTCGGCCAATGCGCTTTTCACTGTGTGTTGAACCTTCAGCAGGTTTAAGATTACTTAAATCCATATTTCTTGATCTTAATAAGTTTAAACTTTTTCAACAATTACTAAATGATGCAATTTGTTGACCATACCCATGATTTGCGGGGTATCTTCATGTTCAACCGAATGGTTAAGTTTTTTGATTCCCAAGGCAATTAGCGTAGCTTTTTGCGTCTTGTCGCAACCAATTTTACTTCTTATTTGTGTAATTTTTATCTTAGCCATAACTGTCTATCCATTAAATACTTTATCCAAGGTTACACCACGGTGGTCGGCAACAGTATGCGCATCGCGTAATTCGAGAAGGGCATTCATCGTTGCTTTTACAAGGTTGTGTGGGTTCGACGATCCTTTTGATTTTGCAAGGATGTTGTGAACGCCGACACTTTCCAATACTGAGCGCATAGCACCTCCGGCTTTTACTCCGGTACCCGATGTAGCTGGTTTCAAAAATACAACAGCTCCTCCGAATTTTGCTTCCTGCTCGTGAGGTATGGTTCCTTTATAAATCGGAACTTTTACCAGGTTCTTTTTGGCTGCGTCAACACCTTTCGATATTGCAGTGGTTACTTCGCTGGCTTTACCAAGGCCCCAGCCTACAATGCCATCTTCATTTCCAACAACAACAATCGCTGAGAAGCTGAATGTACGGCCCCCTTTGGTTACTTTAGTAACGCGGTTAATAGCTACCAACCGATCTTTCAGTTCCAGATCACTGGTTTTTACTTTTCTGATATCTCCTGTCATAACTATTAAAATTTAAGGCCGCCTTCACGGGCAGCTTCAGCTAATTGTTTAACTCTACCGTGATACAAATAACCATTACGATCGAATACCACTGATGTGATACCTGAAGCGAGTGCCTTTTCGGCAATCGCTTTGCCAACTTTTAAAGCGATTTCGGTTTTGGTACCCTCGGCACCAGCGAAATCTTTATTAAGCGAAGAAACTGCCATTAACGTTCTTCCTGATAAATCGTCGATCAACTGGGCATAAATCTGCTTGTTGCTTCTGAAAACATTCAAACGAGGTCTTTCGGCAGTTCCGGAAACGATTTTCCGGATTCTTTTCTTAATCCTGTATCTTCTTTCTTGCTTTGTTAAAGCCATGGTTTTTAAATTTTACTATTTAGCACCAGCTGATTTACCGGCTTTGCGCCTTAGAACTTCACCAACAAACTTAACACCTTTTCCTTTGTAAGGCTCAGGTTTCCTGAATGATCTGATTTTGGCGGCGATGTGACCAATTAATTGTTTGTCGCAGCTTTTCAGAGTTACGATCGGGTTGCTGCGTTTATCACTTTTTGCCTCTACCTGAACTTCTTTTGGAAGTTGAAGGTAGGTATGGTGTGAATAACCCAAAACCAGATCAAGTACCTGTCCATCGTGTTCGGCACGGTAACCCACGCCAACGAGTTCGAGTTTGATCTCATAACCTTTCGATACACCAATCACCATGTTGTTGACCAATGAACGGTACAAACCATGAATGGCCCGGTGTTTTTTCTCATCCGAAGGACGACTGACGGTTAAGGTATTTCCTTCCAATCCGAAGGTAATATCCGGATCAACCTGTTGTGTGAGTTCGCCCAGAGGTCCTTTTACAGTAACCAGATTGGTATCGCTTACTGTAAATTTTACGCCTGCTGGTATTTCAATGGGTAGTTTGCCTATCCTTGACATTCTTATTCCTCCTTAGATTAATAAACGTAACATAAGACTTCACCACCAACTCCCAGTTCACGGGCTTCCTTATCGGTAATCACCCCTTTCGAGGTTGATATCACAGCAATTCCCAAACCGTTCAGTACCCGTGGGATACTGTCGATATGGCAATATTTGCGCAAACCTGGTTTACTGATTCTCCGGATCGCTTTGATCGCTGGAATCTGGGTCTCTGTGTGGTATTTCAATGCAATTTTGATGTTGCCCTGAAAGTTCACTTCTTCCTCGAACTTATAGTTCAGGATATATCCTTTATCTTTCAAAATTTTGGTAATTTCTTTCTTGATATTGGATGCAGGGATATCTACCACACGATGCTTTGCCTTTTGCGCATTTCTGATTCGTGTCAGATAATCTGCTATTGGGTCTGTAATTTTGCTCATTACTTCTTAATTAGATATTACCAACTTGCTTTTTTAACACCCGGAATGAGACCAGAAGAAGCCATTTCGCGGAAATTGATCCTGCTGACTCCGAACTGTCGCATGTATCCTTTCGGACGGCCGGTTAATTTGCACCTGTTGTGCATACGAATGCGGGAAGAGTTCTTCGGCAACTTTTGAAGACCTGCCGAATCGCCTTCAGCTTTAAGCTTGGCTCTTTTCTCGGCATACTTTTCAACAAGCGCTGCCCGTTTAACTTCGCGGGCTTTCATTGATTCCTTAGCCATATCTTAAATCTTTTTTGCGTTTTTAAACGGTAAACCTAACTCTTTCAGCAATGCGTAACCTTCTTCATCTGAACCGGCTGTGGTGACGAAAGTAATGTTCATTCCGTTAATCTTGGTGACTTTGTCGAGTACAATTTCAGGAAAAATGATTTGTTCCGGAATTCCCAAGGTATAATTACCTCTTCCGTCCATTTTACCTTCAATTCCCTTGAAATCGCGGATGCGGGGAAGAGATACACTCACTAAACGATCCAGGAATTCATACATGCGCTCTCTGCGTAGGGTAACACGAACCCCGATCGGCATTTTCTTCCTGAGTTTGAAGTTAGAGATGTCTTTCTTTGATTTGGTTTGGACTGCCTTTTGACCGGCGATATTTGTAATCTCTTCTGTTGCCAGTTCGATTAACTTTTTATCGGCGATAGCAGCACCAACTCCCTGATTGATGACAATCTTCTCTAACTTGGGTGCCTGCATAACGTTCTTGTAGGAAAAATCCTTCACTAACGCAGGGACAACCTCGTCTTGATATTTTTTCTTAAGTGTTGGTACGTAAGCCATTACTTAATCTCCTCTCCTGATTTTTTAGAATAACGAACTAATTTTCCTTTATCATTAAGCTTCCTTCCAATACGGGTAGGTTTTCCTGTTTTAGGATCCTTGTTCATAAGGTTAGAAATGTGGATGGGTGCTTCCTTTTCCACAATACCTCCCTGCGGATGTGTCGCATTCGGTTTTGTGTGTTTTTTTACCATATTAACACCTTCCACAATAGCTTTTCCGGTGGCTCTGATTACTTCAAGTACTTTGCCCTCCTTTGTTCTGTAATTGCCAGCAATTACAACAACAGTGTCGCCTTTTTTTATGTGTAATTTTGTCTGCATTGTTCTGATTTTGTGCATTAAAGTACTTCAGGAGCAAGTGAAATGATCTTCATATTCTGATCGCGAAGTTCTCTTGCCACAGGCCCGAAAATACGGGTTCCGCGCATTTCTCCAGCATTATTCAGCAAAACTACTGAGTTATCGTCAAAACGGATGTAAGATCCATCAGGACGACGAACTTCTTTTGTAGTACGAACAACAATTGCTTTTGACACGGCACCTTTTTTCATATCACTACCTGCTATAGCACTTTTTACAGTGACTACAATGGTATCGCCGATCGAAGCATAGCGTTTTCTGGTTCCGCCTAAAACGCGGATACAGAGAACTTCTTTGGCTCCGCTATTGTCGGCAACGGTACATCTTGATTCTTGTTGTATCATGATTACTTAGCTCTTTCAATGATTTCTACTAATCTCCAACATTTCTGTTTACTGATAGGCCGTGTTTCCATGATCTTCACAGTATCGCCGATGTTGCAACTGTTCTTCTCGTCGTGGGCGTAAAATTTGGAGGTCTTGTTGACGAACTTACCATAAATGGGATGTTTTTCCTTGCGCTTTTCGGCGACAACGATGGTGCATTCCATTTTGTTGCTCACAACAACTCCAACACGCTCTTTTCTTAGATTTCTTGATTCCATTACTAACTCTGTTTTGCGTTAATTACCCTTTGGTGTAGAATGGTTTTCATTCGTGCAATGTTTCTCCGGGCTCTCACAATAACTTGCGGGTTATCCATAGGAGTGATTGCATGGTTCATTTTCATCCGTGTTAACGAATCCTCCTCAGTCTGGAGTCTTTCCAGAATCTCAGCTTTTGATAACTCTTGAATTTCTGATGTCTTCATTATTCTGCGATTTCAGATTCGACGTAATCACGTCTTACAATAAACTTAGTAGTAACCGGTAGTTTTTGAGCAGCCAGACGAAGCGCTTCCTTTGCAACCTCAAAAGGAACTCCTTCTGCTTCAATCAATATTCTACCTGGTGTTATCGGAGCAACAAATGCTTCCGGGGCACCTTTACCTTTACCCATACGTACCTCTGCAGGTTTTTTAGTAATCGGCTTATCGGGGAAAACACGGATCCAAATTTGACCCTGACGTTGCATGTGACGTGTTACTGCAACACGGGCTGCCTCGATCTGGCGTCCGGTGAGCCACGTCTCTTCCAACGATTTAATTCCAAAAGATCCGAATGCCAACTGGTTGCCGCGTTGAGCCAGTCCTTTCATTTTTCCCTTTTGTACTCTTCTGAATTTTGTCTTTTTCGGTTGTAACATCCTTCTATACTTCTGAAAGGTTTACACTTTATTTTTTTCTTTTCTTAAATCCGCCACCTTTTGGTGCACCTTCGTTTGGACGACGGCTCTCTGGCTTTTGTCCCACGTTTGGCGAAAGGTCGCGCTTTCCATAAATCTCGCCTTTGCAGATCCAGACTTTCACACCGAGTAAACCGGTTTTAGTCAGGGCTTCTGCGAGTGCATAATCTATATCAGCTCTCAGAGTGTGCAATGGAGTACGACCATCTTTGTACATTTCTGAACGTGCCATTTCAGCGCCGTTTAACCGGCCCGAAACCTGAATTTTGATGCCTTGTGCTCCCATTCTCATGGTTGAAGCGATAGCCATTTTGGTTGCGCGACGGTAGGCAATTTTGCCTTCGATCTGGCGTGCAATGTTTACAGCTACAATTTTAGCATCTAATTCCGGACGTTTAATTTCAAAAATGTTGATCTGAACTTCCTTGTTGGTGATCTTCTTCAACTCTTCTTTTAGTTTATCAACTTCCTGACCACCTTTGCCAATAATAATACCGGGCCGCGAGGTGTGAACAGTAATGGTGATCAGCTTCAGTGTACGTTCAATAATGATCTTGGAAATACTGGCTTTTGCCAAACGGGCATTCAAATACTCCCTGATCCTGAAATCTTCCACGAGCTTCTCGCCATAGTTGTTTCCACCGTACCAGTTGGAATCCCATCCTTTGATGATTCCTAAACGATTAGCGATTGGATTGACTTTTTGTCCCATGTATTATTATTTATTCTGTTTCTTTAACTTGAGTTACACTACCAAGACTAACGGTCACGTGATTGGATCTTTTCTTAATCCGGTGTGCACGTCCCTGCGGAGCAGGCATCAGTCTTTTCAATATTCTTCCTGAATCAACAGAAATAGTTTTCACAATCAAATTACTTTCTTCCAACCTGGTCCCTTCGTTTTTAGCCTGCCAGTTTGCAATGGCCGACATCACGAGTTTTTCAAGTCTGCGCGAAGATTCTTTTGATGAAAACTTTAGTACATCAAGCGCTCTGTTCACTTCCATTCCGCGAACCATGTCGGCAACCAGCCTCATTTTGCGCGGTGAAGTAGGACAATTCTTTAAAACTGCAAAATATTGCTGTTTCTTAGCTTCCTTTAGTTCGTTTGCACTATTTCTTTTTCTAGCACCCATCGTGAATTCTTTTAATAGTAATTAAGGTTCTCATGCCTTATTTTTTTCCTTTGGAATGTCCCCTGAAGGTTCTTGTAGGTGCAAATTCACCAAATTTATGACCAACCATATTTTCAGTCACATAAACCGGAATGAATTTATTCCCGTTATGAACTGCAATGGTATGCCCTACAAAGTCAGGAGAAATTACCGATGCTCTGGCCCAGGTTTTAACAACCGATTTCTTGTTAGCTTCATTCAGAACCAAAACTTTACGTTCGAGCTTGAAATCGATATAAGGCCCTTTTTTTAATGAACGACTCATATTCTTCTCCTTTTAATTATTTCTTGCGTTTTTCAACAATATACCTGTTGGAAGCTTTCTTCTTTGCACGGGTTTTGAAGCCTTTAGCTAACAAGCCTTTGCGTGAACGTGGATGTCCACCTGAAGAGCGACCTTCGCCACCACCCATTGGATGATCGACCGGGTTCATAGCAACACCCCGAACACGAGGTCTTCTACCAAGCCATCTTGACCGACCAGCTTTCCCTGATCTTTCCAAGTTGTGTTCGGTATTTCCAACAATACCTACTGTTGCCCGACAAGTTACGAGCACCATTCTGGATTCGCCTGAAGGCAATTTCACGATAGCATACTTTCCTTCTCTGGAAGTTAACTGAGCATACGTTCCGGCACTACGAGCCATCACACCTCCCTGACTGGGATGAAGTTCAATGTTGTGAACCAAAGTTCCAAGGGGTATTTCTGATAGTGGTAAAGTATTACCTACTTCAGGTGCGACACCGGTTCCCGTCTCGACTTTCTGGCCAACTTTTAATCCGTTGGTTGCAAGCATATATCTTTTTTCTCCATCCGGAAAAACAAGCAATGCAATTCGGGCGGTACGGTTTGGATCGTACTGAATAGATTCTACAACTCCTGCAATTCCATCTTTATCGCGTTTAAAATCGATAACACGGTATTTGCGTTTGTGGCCACCACCTATATACCTCATTGTCATGCGACCACCGGCATTTCTACCGCCGGAACTCGTCATGGGCTTCAACAATGATTTTTCAGGTGTTGATGCAGTAATGGATTCAAAAGTACCAGCAATCTTGTGCCTTTGACCCGGAGTAACTGGATTTAATTTTCTTACTGCCATTTCTAATTATTAAATATTACTGTAAAAATCAATAGATTCTCCTTTAGCTATAGTAACAATAGCCTTTTTGCTCATGCCGGTACTTCCAGAAATAACGCCAGCTTTGGTGAAGCGGGATTTTCTCTTACCACCATGTATCAATGTATTCACAGATTCCACTGAAACATTGTATAAATTTTCAATGGCTTTCTTGATCTGCAATTTATTGGCATTCCGATTGACGATAAAACCGTAGCGGTTAAGACTTTCGCCCAGACCTGTCATTTTTTCGGTTACGATCGGTTTAATTAAAATTTCCATCTTTAAAGCCTTTTAAATCTTAAACAATTCTTCAATTTTACTTACTGAACTTTCCAGAACCACTACTTTTTTAGCGTTTAATATCTGGTAAGTATTTAATTCAGAAGCAGTTATAACTGAAACTGCCTGTAAATTCCGGGAGGACAAATATATATTTTTATTTTCTTCTGGTAGCACGAAAAGGGACTTTTTATCATTAATTTTCAGATTATTACTGATTTGCACCATTTCGCGGGTTCTTGGAGTTTCAAACGAGAAATCTTCGATCACCAAAATTGCTTCTTCCAGAGCTTTATAGGTCAACGCTGATTTACGAGCCAAAGCTTTAACTTTCTTGTTTAATTTAAAGTCATAGCTTCTTGGACGCGGACCGAATACACGGCCTCCGCCTCTGAATACTGGCGATTTTACACTACCTGCACGGGCTGTACCAGTACCTTTTTGTTTTTTAATCTTGCGGGTACTACCTGCAACGTCGGCACGTTCTTTCGAACTATGGGTTCCTTGTCTTTTGTTGGCCAGAATTTGTTTGACATCCAGATAAATGGCATGGTCATTTGGCTCAATACCGAAAATCTGCTCATCTAATGTGACAGTTCTTCCGGTTTCCTGTCCTGCTGTGTTTAATACTTTAATTTCCATTACTGATAAATAATTACGTATGAACCTTTACAACCAGGAACTGATCCTTTAACTACCAATAAGTTTGACTCTGGAATTACTTTCAAAACCTTCAGGTTCTGAATCGTAACATTGTTATTGCCATCGTTACCAGCCATACGCATCCCTTTGAAAACGCGGGATGGATAAGAAGATGCACCTACAGAACCAGGAGCTCTGAGGCGGTTGTGCTGACCGTGAGTGCTGTCGCCAACCCCACTGAAACCGTGACGTTTAACAACACCCTGGAATCCATGTCCTTTAGTTACACCCTGAATGTCAACCCATCCTTCTTCATCGATGGAATCAACTGTAATGGTGTCGCCAAGTTTAAATTCTCCAACAAGTTCTTTGAACTCAAGAATTTTTCTTTTTGGTTCTGTTGCGGCTTTTTTAATATGACCCATTTCAGCTTTGTTGGTGTGCTTTTCCTTTTTGTCATCAAAGCCCAACTGAATTGAATCATAGCCGTCAGTTCCTACCGATTTCACTTGTGTAACCACACAAGGACCGGCTTGAATCACAGTGCATGGGATATTTTTCCCCTCAACACTGAATACGGAAGTCATTCCGATTTTTTTACCGATTAATCCTGCCATTTTTTTTGTTTTTTACAGGTTATCAAACTTTAATTTCTACTTCGACGCCACTTGGTAATTCAAGCTTCATTAAGGCATCAATTGTTTTTGCTGTTGAACTGTAAATGTCGATCAAACGTTTGTATGAAGACAGCTCGAATTGTTCCCTTGATTTTTTGTTTACAAAGGTTGAGCGTAATACAGTGAAAATCCGTTTATGCGTTGGAAGCGGAATTGGTCCGCTAACGATAGCACCGGTCGATTTTACTGTCTTTACGATCTTTTCAGCCGACTTGTCAACTAAGTTGTGATCATACGATTTCAGCTTAATTCTGATCTTTTGACTCATAGTGAGAAATTGTAATACAGTTTATAATTATAATAAGTCTGTTCTTCCTTTTAAATCTTCCAGAACTTTCATGGCGAGTAATTTTGGTAACTCAACATATTTCGAAAATTCCATTGAAGAAGTTGCACGTCCTGATGATAAAGTCCTCAGTACAGTAACGTATCCGAAGAGTTCTGAAAGCGGAACCATAGCACGAATAACACGCGCTCCTGATTTTTCTTCCATTCCTTCGATTTGCCCGCGACGACGGTTTAAGTCACCGATAATGTCACCCATGTATTCTTCAGGAGTAACAATCTCGCATTTCATAACAGGTTCAAGTAATCTTGGACCAGCTTTACCTGCAGCATTTTTGAATGCCTGACGAGCACAAATTTCGAATGACAATGAATCGGAGTCAACCGCATGATAGCTACCATCGAGGAGGGTTACTTTCAGGCTGTCGACATTGAATCCGGCCAGCGGACCGTTTGCCAGTGCCGATTCGAAACCTTTTTGAACTGATGGGATATATTCGCGTGGAATGTTTCCGCCTTTGACTGCATCCACAAACTGAAGACCCACTTTGCCTTCGTCAACAGGTTCAACACGAACGCTGATGTCAGCAAATTTACCACGGCCTCCTGATTGTTTCTTGAATACTTCGCGAAGTTCAACCATCTTGGTAATACATTCCTTGTATGCAACCTGAGGAGCACCCTGGTTACATTCAACCTTGAATTCGCGACGTAAACGGTCAACAATGATTTCAAGGTGAAGCTCACCCATACCGCGAATAATTGTCTGTCCTGAATCAGGATCAGTATTCACTTTAAAGGTTGGATCTTCTTCAGCCAATTTATATAAACCCTGGTTCAGTTTATCCAAATCCTTCTGAGTTTTGGGCTCAATGGCGATACCAATAACTGGTTCAGGAAAGTCCATGCTTTCAAGCACAACCGGATTGTCCAGATCAGATAATGTATCTCCTGTGCGGATATCTTTGAATCCTACTGCGGCACAAATATCACCAGCTTCAATCACGTCAATCGGGTTCTGCTTGTTCGAGTGCATCTGATAAATACGTGAAATACGTTCTTTCTTTCCGGTTCTGGAATTGAAGACCGAATCTCCAGCAGTAATTTTCCCGGAATAGACCCGGATAAAACATAAACGACCAACATAAGGGTCAGTAGCAATTTTAAATGCCAGTGCAGCCAAAGGTTCGTTTACATCAGCATGACGAACAATTTCAACATCCGAATCATCATAATCGACTCCAACAATCTCGCCTTTATCAAGCGGACTAGGCAGGAATGAACAAACGGCATCGAGCAAACGCTGAACACCTTTATTTTTAAATGCCGATCCACACATCATTGGAATGATCGCTCCGCTGATTGTTGCCTTCCGGATAACGGTCAGCATTTGTTCTACTGAAATTGATTCCGGATCTTCGAAGAATTTTTCCAGAAGTTCATCGTCGAATTCAGCAACAGCTTCAACCAGTTTTGCCCGGTATTCGTTTGATATTTCAACCATATCAGCCGGAATTTCTTCCATGTAATACGTAACACCTAAAGCTGCATCATCTCTCCACCGAATGGCTTTCATTTCAATCAAGTCAACCATTCCTTCGAATTTCTCTTCTGCACCAATCGGAATAGTAATTGGGATTGGATTTGCACCCAATTTTTCTCTTACTTCAGCCAATACATTGTAGAAATCTGCACCTGAACGGTCCATCTTATTGACGAATCCAATACGTGGAACGCCATATTTTTCAGCCTGACGCCAAACAGTCTCCGATTGAGCTTCGACACCACCTACCGCACAGAAAAGTGCAACAGCGCCGTCCAGTACCCTTAACGAACGCTCAACTTCAACTGTGAAGTCAACGTGTCCCGGGGTATCAATGATGTTAATTTTGTGTTCAATATCCTGATATTTCCAGAAAGTGGTGGTAGCAGCTGAGGTAATGGTGATGCCACGTTCCTGTTCCTGCTCCATCCAGTCCATGGTAGCCGCGCCATCATGGACCTCTCCTATCCTGTGAGTGATCCCCGTGTAATAGAGAATACGCTCAGAGGTGGTCGTTTTGCCGGCATCAATGTGCGCCATGATGCCTATATTTCTAGTATAATTTAAATCTTTTGCCATTATAAAACCAATATCTATCTAACCTTTAACTAAACTAAAACGATCTATCTGTTCTTCGAACTATTAAAAACGGAAATGAGCAAAAGCACGGTTTGCTTCAGCCATGCGGTGGGTGTCTTCTTTCTTCTTGAAAGCGCCACCTTCCTCGTTGTATGCCGCAACGATTTCACCGGCCAACTTTTCAGCCATGGAACGGCCTGAACGTTTGCGGGAGTATAGGATTAAGTTTTTTACTGAAATGGAAGTTTTACGTTCAGCGCGAATTTCCATTGGAACCTGAAATGTGGCTCCACCAACTCGTCTGCTTTTTACTTCAACGTGAGGGGTAATTTTTTCGAGTGCTTTTTTGAACACATCTACCGGACTGACTTCAGAGTCCTTCATTTTCTTTTCAACGATGTCCATTGCGTCATAGAAGATTTGATACGCAATTGATTTCTTTCCGTCATACATCAAGTCGTTGACGAAGCGGGTAACCAGAATGTCGTTGAACTTAGGATCGGGCAGAATGATCCTCTTCTTTGGTTTCGATTTTCTCATTATGTGATGCTTAAGTGTTACTTAAATTAGCTGTAATTTGTATGCTTCAATCGGCCTTGGCCTCTTTACTCAACTCAAACCACTAAGCTAGAACGTCAATTAATAAATAAACAGCGAAAGATTACTTTTTCACTTTTGGCCTTTTGGTACCGTATTTCGACCGTCTTTGAGTACGACCTTCAACACCGGCAGTGTCCAATGCGCCACGAATTAAATGGTAACGAACTCCCGGAAGGTCTTTTACCCTACCTCCGCGTACCAATACAATAGAGTGTTCCTGAAGGTTATGACCTTCTCCCGGAATGTAAGCGTTTACTTCCTTGCCGTTTGTTAAACGTACCCTGGCGACTTTACGCATGGCCGAGTTTGGTTTTTTTGGAGTGGTTGTGTAAACACGTACACATACACCACGTCTCTGTGGGCAAGAATCCAATGCCGGAGATTTGCTCTTCTCCGCATTACTTTGTCTACCTTTTCTAACTAACTGCTGAATCGTTGGCATATAGCTACTCTTAATTTTAATAGTTTACTACCCAAAAAATTGGTCTGCAAAGGTATTGGAATTTTCCACAATTCCAACATCTTACAGTCCGTTTTCAAGAGTTCTCTTAAAAAACGGCTCGCAAAAGTACAAATTGCCATCAGAAAACCCAATAAAAGCTTGAAAATAAATGATCTTTTTTGAAGATTCTTAACGCAGCATAATGAATAGCTCACCGATAAGCTTGACCTGCCTACTGCTTGCGGTGTTTCAGAAGGGAATATGCCGGATTCATGAATCGTTGGATCAATCTTAAATCTTCGGTAATAATTTCGGCTGATCCATTCATGCCAGGACTGAATTTTATAGGAATATCAAAACTGGTTGTCAGGTTTGGTGGCAGTTCAACTTCAACTGAATAGGTTCCATTCTTCGGGACTGGGGAAATGCTTTTAATCACGCCTTTCAAAAAACCGTATTCTGATGAAGGATAGTCTTCCAGCTTAATGTTAACTTTTTGTCCGGCAGAAACCTTTGAAGCATAGTTAACCGGCAGGTTTATTCTTCCGGTAATGGGTGATTTTATTTCCTGAAGATTGTTTAATTCAGTTGATTTTACTGAATCACCAGGGAAAAGTGAATTCCGGGAGGCCAGAACAACATTCGTTTTAATTACGTCAGGATATTTAAAGAAATAGCTGCCAACAAGCATCAGGATCAGTAATCCGAAAATTAGTGTGATACCTGACCGGATCAACCATCGCGGCGACTGTTCAACAATCTCCTGGAAAGCTTCGCTCCGAAGTTCTATTTCCACCGGGTTATTCTCTTTTTCCATGTTTTCAAGTTAAAAGGCAAAAGTTAAAAGTCAAAAACTAAGAACCCCAATGGTAATTTAAAAGTCAATTGTTGAAATGAATTAGCCTGACTTTTAACTTTTGACTTTTAACTTTTAACTTTTGCCTCGTTTTCAATTCCCCAATTCAAGCTGGTTTTTCACCAACTGGTAGTATGCACCTTTTGTAGCAGTCAATTCTTCGTGGTTGCCAATTTCAACAATACTTCCCCGGTCGAGAACAACAATCTGGTGCGCATTTTTCACAGTGCTCAGCCGGTGTGCCACAACTACCACTGTTTTTCCGGCAAAAAACTCATCCAGGTTTTCCAGAATTACTTTCTCGTTGTTGGCATCCAACGCATTGGTGGCCTCGTCGAAAAAAATGAATTCCGGATTTTTATAGATAGCCCGGGCGATTAATATCCGCTGTTTCTGTCCCTGGCTCAGGCCAACTCCTTCCGCACCGATTTTCGTGTTATAATTCAGTGGCAAGGTTTCAATAAATTCCTGAATGTTTGCCATCCTGACCGCATAGCTAAGCCTTTCCTTGTCGATTTCCTCATTTCCGATCCCGATGTTACTTGCAATGGTGTTCGAAAAAATAAAACCATCCTGCATAACGGCTCCGCATTTGCTGCGCCACCAATGTTGTTCGTAGGCTGCCAAATCAGAATTTCCAATCTGAATGGAGCCTGAAACCGGTGGATAGAATCCCAAAAGGAGCTTTATCAAGGTTGTTTTACCGCTTCCGCTGGTGCCAACAATTGCGGTCACTTTCCCTTGTGGAATTACTAGGTTGATGTTGTTCAGCACCTTGGGTGAGCGCGGACCTTCATATTGAAAAATTAAATCAGATATGGTGACATCGGCAGAAGCAGGCAATGTATTCAGTTTTCCTTTCTGATCTTCATCTTCATCCTTGTGGTTATGGATCTCGCTAAGTCGTTCAAGACTTATTTTTGCATCCTGAGCAACCTGCATAAACTCAATCATCTGTTCGAGCGGACTGTTCATCTGTCCTATTATATATTGTACGGCCAGCATCATACCCAGGGTCATATTCCCATGAACGACTGCGGTTGCCGCAAGAACGGTGATGAAAATGTTTTTGGTTTCGTTAATGAAAACCGACCCGGCCTGCTGGTATTGCTGGAGCGACAGGTTGCTTACATTCACCTTAAACAATCGGGCCTGAATGCGTTCCCACTCCCAACGTTTTTGACGTTCATAATTGTTCAGTTTAATTTCCTGCATTCCGTTGATCAACTGGATAAGTTTGCTTTGATTGTCGGACAACTGGGTGAAACGTTTGAATTCGAGTTCACGACGTTTCGCGAGGAACAGAAATATCCAGGCGATATACAAAGCTGATCCGAACAGAAAAACCAGGAAAATGGTCACACTGTAAAAAACCAGGACGATGCTGAAAATGATGATATTGAAGAATGAAAATACAACCTGAAGCGATTGTGAGGTCAGAAACCGTTCGATCCGGTTATGATCGCCGATGCGCTGAAGCAAATCACCGATCATTTTGGTGTCGAAAAACCCGATCGGCATTTTCATGAGCTTGATCAGGAAGTCGGAGATGATACTTATATTAATGCGTGTGCTGATGTGAAGCAATATCCACGACCGGATAAAATCCACCGTCATCCGGCTCAGGAAAAGCATCATTTGGGCAGCCAGTACCAAATAAATGAAGTTGATGTCCTGTGTATTGATGCCGACATCGACAATACTCTGGGTCAAAAATGGAAAGATTAACTGAATCAAACTTCCGGCAATAAAGCCGATGATCAGCTGAACGACCAGCTTTCGGTGGGGTTTCAGATATTTAAGAAGAAACCTGAAATTGCTTCGGTCCATATTTTCGCCTTCCAGTTCAAAGAACTTCGGAGTCGGTTCAAAAAGCAGGCAAATCCCTTTTTGTTCACCATGCCCGACCGTGGCCAGCCAGTGTTTTTTAAATTCGGTTTCGGAATAGATAACCAGGCCAAATGCCGGATCAGAAACGTAAACCTTGCCTTTGCGGTATAGATAAACTACTACAAAATGCTCCTGATCCCAGTGAACCATACAGGGTTTTGGCGCTTCAATCAGCTGCTCAAAAGTAACCCTGGCGCCGATGGTCCGGAATCCGATGGTTTCAGCAGCATCGCTCAATCCTAACAAAGAAACGCCTTCGCGGGTGATGTGCGCCAGTTCACGAAGCTTCTGCAATGAATAGGTCTTCCCGTAAAATGCGGCAATCATCCGCAGGCACGAAGGTCCGCAATCCATGGCATCATATTGTTTGAAAAAAGGAAATTTTGGCATGTTCAGTTCAATGTTGCTCAAAAATAACAGATTTAAATGAATCTGCTCATTTCCGGGATTCATTCATGCAAATAATTAGGTTTCGGGTCTTTTTCCATGAATACTTCAGTCTTTACTGGCGGAATTGGAGGTTTAATCAAAACTTAACCATTTCTCCGATCATAATACCTGAAAAATCAAATAACCGTGTATCGACCTGTTTTCCATCATTTTGAAAAAGTGAAATTCCAAATGATTTGAAAAAATTAACCCGGGAAAAATTTCGGGCCAAGAAAAAAATATTAAAAAACATGTTTTTATGCTAACTTACTGTATTGTAGCTTGTTAATGTGGTTTGTTAAATAAGCTTAAAATGCACAAACTGTTGATATTCTTAAACTTTAAGTTCCTTATCACAAGGGTTTCACCATAACAAAACCATGTTAAGCCTGTGCAAATTGGTTGTTAAGTAATTATTACTAATTTTGGTCGCCTCTCTTCCGGCCCGTATCGGAAAGTGGCTGTTGAACGAAAAGAAAACCAATAATAAATCAATATGAAAGTCTATAAAACAGATGAAATTCGCAACATTACACTAATTGGTAATGCTGGCAGTGGGAAAACCACCCTTGCAGAAGCTATGCTTTTCGAGGGTGGAGTAATCAACCGCAGAGGTGACGTTGGAGCAAAAAATACCGTTTCCGATTACCACCTGATTGAGCAGGAATACGGGAATTCCGTGTTTTCATCGCTCATGTACACCGAAGTCAATGGCAAAAAGATCAACATTCTGGATACTCCCGGAATGGACGATTTTTGTGGAGGAGTAGTTGCTTCACTTCAGGTTGCGCCTCTTGCCCTGATGGTAATTGATGCTTCCACCGGGATTGGTGCCGGAACTGAATCGGCTTTTCGTCATGCTGAAGCAGCCAATAACAAACTCATTTTTGTATTGAACCACCTGGATAACGAGAATGCCAATTATGACCAGGACGTCGAAAATCTTAAAGGCAAGTTCGGCAATAAAGTTACCGTTGTGCAGTATCCTGTTGAAACCGGGATCGGCTTCAACTCGATTGTGGATGTACTGAAAATGAAAATGTATAAATACGGGCCTGATGGCGGAAAACCTCAGGTTTTCGATATTCCGGCTTCCGAAAAAGAACGTGCCGATAAACTCCATAACGAACTGGTTGAGATGGCCGCCGAAAATGAAGAATCGCTCATGGAACTCTTCTTTGAACAGGGTGAATTGTCAGAAGAGGATATGAGAAGAGGAATCAGAACCGGTATGACCAAACGTGATTTATTCCCTGTATTTTGTGTTTCAGCCAAGAAGAATATGGGTGTTGGCCGGTTACTCGAATTTGTCTGTAACATTGCCCCGGCTCCTTACCAGGTGCCCATGCGCGAAATCGTTCAGGGAAAGCCAGTCGTGATGAGCGAATCGAACCCGATTTCCCTGTTTGTATTCAAAACTGCCATTGAGCCCCACGTTGGCGAAGTGACTTACTTTAAAGTCATGTCAGGAAAGGTAACTGAAGGGAAAGACCTTTATAATACCTTCAACAATGGTAAAGAGAGGATTTCGCAACTTTTTGTTACTGCCGGGAAAAACCGCACTGCTGTTGCCGAACTCGTTGCCGGTGATATTGGCTGCACCGTGAAGCTGAAAGACACCAAATTCAACCAAACACTTTGCGAAAAAGAATTGGATCTGAAATTTGCCCCAATCAAGTTCCCTGAACCAAAATTCAGGGTTGCAGTAAATGCGGCCTCGGAAACTGACGATGAAAAAGTGGGTGAAATTCTTCACAAAATGAAGGATGAAGATCCTACCTATATTGTCAACTATTTCAAGGAACTGAAACAATTGATCGTTGAAGGACAGGGAGAATACCACCTGAATACTTTAAAATGGTATTTCGATCACATACATAAAATCGACATCGAATTTAAGGCTCCGAAAATTCCTTACCGCGAAACCATTACCAAATCTGCGATGGGCGATTACCGTCATAAAAAACAATCGGGTGGTTCAGGACAGTTTGGTGAAGTGTATATGCTGATTCAGCCATACTCAGAAAATATGAAGCATCCAACCGAATTCCCGGTTCGTGGTGTTGAAGAGCACATCCTCCCATGGGGCGGTAAACTCGTTTTCCATAACTGTATCGTTGGAGGTGCTATCGATGCTCGCTTCCTGCCGGCTATCGTGAAAGGTATCATGGAGAAGATAGAAGAAGGTCCTTTGACCGGTTCGTATGCCCGTGATATCGCGGTTTATGTTTATGATGGCAAGATGCACCCTGTAGATTCGAACGAAATCTCGTTCAGACTTGCAGGACGTCATGCATTCAGAGAAGCCTTTAAAAACGCAGGTCCAAAGATTCTTGAGCCGGTTTATGATGTGGCAGTTACTGTTCCTGAAGACAAGATGGGTGATATCATGACTGACCTCCAGGGTCGTCGCGCAGTCATCATGGGTATGGACAGCGAAGGTACCTATCAGACCATCAAGGCCAAGGTTCCCCTGGCTGAAATGAACCGTTACTCTACCGCTTTGAGCTCTCTGACCAGTGGTCGTGCCAGCTATACATTAGCATTTGCTGAGTATGCAATGGTGCCGCCCGATGTGCAGACC
>JANXYV010000203.1 GCA_025355875.1 Prolixibacteraceae bacterium
AAAGAACCTATCCTACGGGCATTGTAATAACAAAAGAAGAAATGGATAAAATAAAAATTGAAAGAAATGATTTTCATGGGGAATGGAATTATACAATCAAACCAAACCACGAATCAAAATGATTAATTTAATTCGTTACAGATCCTTAGTAAATATTTGATAATATTGCACAAAAATGTGTTATGAATAAATTTGTGTTCTTCATCTCGTTTTTGCTGTTGGGATTATTTGTATCCGGACAATCTCCATCATTTAAAACCTATATGAATCCGGTTATTCCGGGTGATCATCCGGACTGTACGCTTACGAAAGTCGGAAATGATTTTTATACCACGGGATCGTCCTTCAATGTAACTCCGGTCATCTATCACTCTACCGATTTGGTCCATTGGGAAGCCATTGCCCAACCAGTCAGCGCTTCCTGGGCAATTTATGATGATAAGCCCGGGGCCGGATGCTGGGGTGGCCAGATTGTCTATTACAACAGCAAATGGTGGGATTTTTTTTCACGGGCAAATACCATGTATTTTGTGAAAGCCGACGACCCTAAAGGACCATGGAGCGCTCCAACCAAAGTGATCGATCCAAGTACCCTTCCTTTTGGATTGGGTTACGATAATTCGATTTTTATCGACGACAATAAATGGTATCTCGTAGTAAAAAATGGTCAGCCCAATAATGCGATCGTTGAACTGGATACCAATGGTCAGGCCAAGGGTGCCGTTTACAATTTGAACTGGCTGAATCCCAGTCCTGCTTTGCCGTATAGTTGGGCCGAAGGTCCGGTAATGTGGAAATACAAAGAGTACTATTACTATTCGTTTGCCCGTGATCTTGCTGGCGGACAAAAGGTGATGCGCAGCAAAACACTGACAGCAGAACAGACCGCATGGGAAATGCAGGGTGACTTTTTCAATGAAACCGATCCCTTGAAATCATCTTCTCTTTTTGCAAGCCCCAACCACGCTTCCCCAGCCGTTCTGGTTTCCGACAGCACTTCATGGGTTCTCCATCCCCTGTATGCCAAAGGTGAGTGGAAAGGGCAAGGTCGTCAGGGTTTGCTGAACCAGGTACGCTACAATGTAACTGGCAGGCCTATTGCTGACTACCCGATCAACAAGTCGTATACCGCTCCGCAACTACCATGCAGCGGAATTCCATATATGGTTCCCAAATCAGATGATTTTTCTGCGACCAAATTACATCCTGAATGGTCGTCATTAGGCTATACGGTGGACGGGAAATACTCATTAACCGAACGTCCGGGTTGGTTGCGCTTATCACCAAAAAGTGCAGCCAAAGGCAATACAGTGACAAAATACGATGGAGAACACAATTACTCACTCATTACACGGCTCGATTTTACCGCAAAATCATTAGACGACCAGGCCGGATTGAGGTTGATGCGTGGCGACGAAACCAAGTTTGTAAAACTCGTCAGTTCTTTGAATTCTCAAGGGAAAAAAGCGACCGTGTTTAGCTTTGAAACTACCGCTTACGAAGCTGAAAATACTGTAGGTGACACACTTTGGCTGAAAATGGTAAGGGTAAACCATCAGATAACCGGATACTTCAGCGATAACGGAACCAATTGGATCCAGATAGGAAAAGCCTTCGATGTATCGGTCGTTGATTCGTATTCCGACTTTGTTTCATTTACAGGTACCCTTCAGGGTTTGTACGTTCAAGGTGCAAGCAACGCATATTTCGACCTGTATATTTACCGCGATGCATACACTCCGATTCTGGCTGAGTGCCCGGCCAACCAGTTTGGAACCACCCGAGGCCCGGTTGTCCTGGGAATAGGTACGCTCGATAATATTCATAACAACGATTGGGCCCTGTATGCCGGAATCGAATTTGGAAACAATGATTATCATGCAACTCCTGATTCGGTTGAATTTACAGCATCCTGCGCAGGATCGGGAGGAATAGTGGAGGTTTGGCTCGATTCGATTGCTACCGGGACTAAAATTGCTGAATGTAAAATCGATCCTACCGGAAGCTGGACTACATTCAGGCAGTTTAAGGCAAAAGTTATCCCGGTAAAAGGAAGCCATGATGTTTACTTGAATTTTGTAGGAGCATCCGGCACAACTAAACTCTTCCAACTCAAATGGATGAATTTTATCCGGAAATCAACTGATCCAAATACTTTTACTCAAATTGAAAAAACGGATAAGGTTTCTATCTATCCGAATCCATTTCTTCACAAGTTCAACCTGAAAATGAATGGGGAATTTCGGTATGAGATCTTTACCCTGGATGGGAAACTTGTTGAAGAAGGAAAAGGAAAAGATGAAGTTTCAGTTGGTTCAACATTAGATACCGGCGCATATCTTGTAAATGTGACTTCCGGAAAGGAGAGATTCTGTTCCAAAATAGTTAAAGAATAAATCGATTAAATATAGATAGGTATGAAGCTAATCGCCAAATATTTCATCATTCTTACTTTTTTAGTGGCAACTCAAACCGGATTTTCGCAGGTAGCTGCACCCTATCAGGTTGGAACCTGGCAGGGATTCCGGACTTGTGCCATCAGTTACACCTTCGACGATGGATGTGCCGGCCAGTTTACCAAAGCCATTCCCATCTTCGACGAAGCCGGATATAAACTTACATTATTTACAATTTCCAGCTGGATTAAAGACTGGACTGACCTGAAAAATGCAGCACTTTCTGGTCACGAAGTTGCAAACCATACCGACACCCATCCAAATTTAACCGGAATGGCTGTTGACAAGCAGGAAGCTGAATTGAAAACCTGCAACGATCTTATAAACCTAAACGTCACTAATCAGCAATGCCTTACAATGGCCTATCCGTATTGTGTGAAAGGAAACGATGCCCTGCATAAAAAATATTTCATAGTTGCACGCGGGTGTCAGGGTTTTATAGAGGGCAAAACTCCGGGCGATATGATGAATGTAAGTTCCATCATGTGTGGAGCGGTTGGTTCTGTAAAACTGGTGAAAGATTTTAAAGGCAAGGCCGATCAGGCAGCAAACCAGAAAGGTTGGCTGGTTTACCTCATCCATGGAATTGATAACGACGGCGGTTATTCTCCCTTATCATCAGATACGTTGAAAGCAAGCCTGCAATATCTGAAAGCAAACGATGCTAAATTCTGGGTCAGTACCTTCGGAAACATTGGCCGCTATGTCAAAGAACGGAATTGTGTTTCGGTGAAGGAAACATTGGTTAGTGATGCCAGCATAAGCATTGCCGTAACCGATACCCTGAAGAAGGATGATTGGTATAATTTTCCATTGACGTTTCGCCGGACTTTGCCTGCCGGATGGGCTTCTGCGACAATCACACAGAACGGGAAACCGGTCCATTCATCGGTTATTGAGGTCAGTTCAGTGAAATATCTCCAATTCGAGGCTGTTCCTGATGGCGGAACTGTGGTCATTTCGAAAGCAGATGCTACCGGTCTGAATGACTTGAATGATTTCCAAAAAGGTCGTAATCTGAGGGTTTGGATCGATGGAAATTCATTGCTGTTTAAAGTTCCGGTAAGCTGTTTGCCATACCCTACACTTTCGTTGTTTAGTTCAAATGGTATGTTAGTCAATTCTTTTAACCATTGCCAGATTGATGGAGGAATTGGAAAAGTTTCTCTGGAAACCATGCGCAAATCCGAAGTTCTTTTGGTTCGCCTGTCTGATAACCAATCAACCTGGTCAAGTCAAATCTTTATTCAGAAATAGATATTTGAAGCGCCCACATTTCTGATGGATTCTCTAAAACTGCATCCCAACCTTCAATGCGAAAACCTGTAGGTGCGACTGTAAATCAACTCCATAGGTACTTGCTTCTTCGTCGAAAAATTTGTTGAGCGAATAATTGTAATCAATCATCACGAGGAAATTCAGGTATTGTATACCTGTCTCGCCGATCAACCCGTACTGGGGATTTTGAATATCCTCCTTGCTGAAATTAAAGGAATTAGAAGAAAGAATGATATTTTTTCCGATGAACATGCCCCCACCTGTCCTCCATTTGAACCTGGGCTTATGTATGATCTCATAGCCAACAGTCATGGGAATTTTGAAATTATGAAATGGAACATTGTCATGGGCTGTTTTGCCAGGTTCAACTTCAAACTTCATCTGGTTGGTCGAGTATAGCCATTCAGCTCCAAGCTGATAGTAAGGTCGGGTGCCATAACGCATGAAAAATCCGAAACTCGTTCCGGCACCTGCTGATAATTGGGTGTTTTCCTTTCCAGGGTTTGAAAACCAGGTTACTCCCTCGCCAGCCTGAAATCCCAGCCAGAAGAACTGCGCTCGGCAAGGCAAGCATGCAAGACCAACCGAGAGCGACAGCAATGAAATCAGTATTATTTTCCGGATCAAATCCATGACAGACAATGTTTTTTAAGCCGGGAAAAGATATACTTTCCCGTCGATAGTAATCTTATAGTCCATGATACGTGGCCAAAGAGGCGGCATCAGGTCCTTGTTCCACTGATTAAATATTTCCTGAAGCTGGATCAATTCATCAGGCTGAACAGTATGCAGATCGATCCGCTCATACCGGTCTTCCCTGAGATTGTAAAGCTCAATCCACCCGTCCCTCGTACTTTGGAGGAATTTCCAATCGCCCATGCGCATGGCACGAATATGGTCGGCTTTCCAGTAAAAATGATCATGCGGAAGTCCTTCTTTGTTTCCCTTTAAATATGGCATCAGGTCGGTGCCATCATAGACACGCTCATCAGGTAGTTGGCATTGGGCCAGGTTTGCTGATGTCATAAAGATATCCATCGAACTGACCGGGTTTTCGTAAATCTTGCCCTCAGGCAATTTTCCTTTCCACTTCATAAAGAAGGGCACATTGACTCCGCCTTCAAACATGGTCAGTTTCCCTCCTTTGTAAGGCTTGTTATCTGTAGCTTTTGTATAGGCTGCACCTCCGTTATCACTGAGAACGTAAACGATTGTATTCTTTTCCAGCCCAAGCAATTTGAGCTTTTCCATCATTTCGCCGATCGCATCATCGAGTGCCGAAACCATAGCATAATAAACCCGTTTGTTTTCGTCTTTGACCCCGTCGTACATTTCGTAGTAATCCCTTGGCGCCTGAAAAGGAACATGAACGGCATTGAAGGCAACATACAAAAAGAAAGGATCTTTCTTATGGATGGCCATGTAGGAAATGGCTTCCTCCTTGATGGCATCGGTGAGGTATCTTCGTTCTTTAATGATTTTATCGTTCCGGCGAATGGCACTGGTTTCTTTCCTTCCCATATTCCACTGATGTTTTGCACTGAAGGAATCCTGTATATAATTGACCATATCGGCATCCTTTCGTTTTTCCGAATAAAGTGAAAAGGCACCGTAAAATCCATACTGGTAATCAAATCCGCAGTTATTGGGGATTTGATCTTTGGAGAATCCAAGATGCCATTTCCCAATACAAGCGGTGGAATAGTTTCGCATTTTAAGGAATTCAGCGAGGTTAATTTCGGTAGGAAGAAGTCCCTGCTTCTGAATTTGCCATTCTGGAGGAAACCTGGGTTTTTCATCGAGAACAAATTCGCCGGTATTCATCATGTATTTTCCTATCCAGTACGACGGAAGATTATTGGGATAAACCTCCATTGGCTGTGTCTCAAAACCATATCGTTGGTTGTAGCGGCCGGTAAGAATTCCGGCCCGTGAAGGAGCACAGACCGGGGCAGTCACATAACAGTCCGAAAACCGGATTCCTTCTGAAGCCAGTTGGTCAAGGTGCGGTGTTTTAACAGTGGTCGAACCGTAACACGAAATCTCCGATTTTCCCAGGTCATCCATCACAATTAAAAGAATATTGGGAGGCCGATCACCGGAGTAAGCAGGTAATTCCTTTTTCAGGAAGTTTTTCTTAAAGGCAAGCTTATTTTTGTCGTATTTGATATCCCATTTATAACTGGCGGTTGTAAACGGGAAAACACATCCACCAACAATGATCACAATAAATATCAACACGATCGAAATAAATTTGTGTCTTTTTATCCGGTTCATTGGGTTATGGATTATTCACAGACGGCAGCTGGTAAAGAAAAGGTCATTGATACATTTTTTTGCATCAATACCAAAGATATCAATTTTAGTCAGAAATGAAAAAAGAAAGTAATTGAAAGTGTACCGGTGATATAGATGTTTGCGAATTTCAATTCGTAAAGACTTTTCAGTTGAATACGGCCGCTGTACAGTTCATCTTTTCCCCACTTCCACTAGTAAAACATCTTCTTTTTCCGACGTGGTTCTTCCTCTGGACAAATTCATTTCAGACTATTTATCATCGAATTCGGGTCTTTTAAACCACTGATTACAAAGGTCATCCTTTGATTCAATTCAGTTAATTTGAAATAATTGTCTGAAACTTCCTCCAAGTTCGGATCAGTTTAACATGTAGAAACGGCACTTTGATCAACCGGAAGTACATTTTGATAACCGGACAGATAAACATAGTGGTTTATCAATATGCAGTACATATCTTTATCGGCGAAGAGCATTTCTTGTTGCCGAAATGAAGCCTTCGCAGTTTGCAGCAAAGATTTTTCAGTGATAAAAAGTGACTTATTTTTTCATCAGAATAACTGGCAAAAACGTCTAAAATGACATAATCTTAAACCGATTCGGAAATAGTTTAAAAAATATACCAATCATCAAAAAGCTTTAAAGGAGAACTAGTATGAAAAAAGAATCAATTAGTGAACGTAGAATTTCGGAGAAGTGGGCAGGTTTGTTATTTGGTTATTTAACCTTAACATCTGTATTCCTGGCAATTTTGCTTATGTATATCAATCAGTAAAATTTCTCTAATTCCCCATTTCAAACGAGTTGGGGCAGGCATTTGTTTTTATCTCAAGCAAAGAGGAGGTCAGTTGATTTCCTCTTTTTTATGATCCAATTCAAAATAAAAATGATTTTAGGATTGGAGGAAATAAATCCTGAACTTTGTGCTCAACACACGATTCAAACTTATGTCTGACTTAGGAATCATCCTGCAAGCCCGAACCGGTTCAACCCGAATGCCTGAAAAGGTTATCCTGCCTTTTTATCAGGAACAGTCCATCCTGGATCTATTGCTCGAAAAGGTAAAAAAACTCCATGTTCCGATGGTACTGGCGACTACGGTCAATCCTTCGGATGACCGGATTTGCCGGATAGCCAGAAAACACAATGTTCCGGTTTTCAGAGGATCGGAAAACGATGTGCTCGACCGTTTTATACAGGCATCACCGCAGTTTGGATTCAATAAAATCATCCGGGTCTGTGCCGATAATCCGTTTCTGGATTTCTCCGGAATGCAAACGCTGATCAGTGAATTTGAACTTTCTAAAGCTGATTACCTGAGTTTTCAACTGGCCGGAACCAAACCTTCCATCCTCACTCATTTTGGCTTCTGGACTGAGGCTGTCAGGCTTGAAGCGCTTGAAAAAGCCAGTCAACTGAGCTCCGAAAAGATCTATCACGAGCACGTTACCAATTTCATTTACAGCCATCCCGAACTTTTCAATGTTCAATTTATTCAGGCTGATCCGTTGGTATTCTCAAGAACTGATATCCGTATGACACTGGACACTCCGGAAGATTTTGAAATTCAGCAACACATATTTGCCTCAATCAGTGCGAAAAATCCTAATTTTGGTATCCCGGAAATCGTCAGTTGGCTCGATCGGCATCCTGAATTTCTGGAACGAATGAAAAAAGAGATCCTGAAAAATCAGAAATAGAAGCACCTACACAAAAAAATGACAAAACCTTCAACCTATATCATCGGCGAAATCGGACAGAACCACAATGGCGAAGTGGAAATTGCCAAAAAACTGATCGACGTGATCACCGAACCAGTCATTGACAAGCTTTTCGGGCAGGAACTGATGCCCATGAACGCTGTGAAAATGACCCGCCGCGACCTGAACGAAGAACTTTCGGCTTCTGAAATGCATCGTCCCTATGAAAATGCCAATTCATTTGGAAAAACCTACGGAGAACACCGGGCCTTCCTGGAACTCAACGACGAACAGCATCTGGAAGTGTTCCGGTATGCCAAATCGAAAGGCCTGGAATTCGTGGAAACCCTTTGCGCCAAAGGCTGCCTTTCGATGCTGCGCCTTTTTACCCCCGACCGCCTGAAAGTTGCATCACGCGACCTGACCAACCTTCCGCTGCTGGAAGCCATGGCAGAAACCAAAATCCCAATGATTCTTTCGACCGGGATGACCGGTCAAAAAGAACTGGACGACGCGCTCGAAATCATCACAAAATCCCATTCAGCCATAAGTATTTTGCATTGCCTGTCACAGTATCCTTCTGAATATCAAAATATCAATTTGCTCAGCATTCTGTTTTTGAAAGAACATTATCCTCAATATACGATTGGTTATTCCGATCATTCCATCGGAATTCTGATGCCAGCCGTTGCCGTTGGAATGGGAGCCGAAATCATCGAAAAGCACATCACCCTTGACCGCAACATGAAAGGAACCGATCATCGAGGATCGCTTGAACCGGAAGGAATCTGGCGAATGGTCCGTGATATCCGGAACACCGAATATGCCATCGGAAAATATGGAATTTTTGCCGACCAGAAGGTTGAAGCGACACGAATCAAGCTCGAACGATCCATTGCCAGTTTGAGAAACATCGATTCCGGAGAACGGATTACTGAAAATGATTTGCATTTGCTCAGTCCGGGCGACGGATTGAAATGGGCCGACCGACACCGGATTATTGGCAAGAAGGCTTTGAAAGCTATTCCGGCCAACGAAATTATTTATCCAGAAATGCTTGAGAAAAAAAAGTGATCAGTTTTCAGTCTCAGTGGCAGAAGTCGCCACTATCGTAACTTTAGGCACTCCGAACTTGAAAAATGTAAAGATGATAAAACTTGTATTGACAGACATTGACGGCGTTTGGACCGATGGGGGAATGTATTACGACCAAACCGGAAACGAACTGAAGAAATTCAATACCTCCGACAGTGCCGGCGTGGTTTTCCTTCGATTGCTGGACATTCCGCTTGGGATTATCACCGGCGAAAACACGCAAATCGTTCAGCGGCGTGCCGATAAATTAAAAATCACCCGGCTTTTTATGGGCGTACTGAATAAGATGGAAGTTGCTGAAAAGCTTTGTGCCGAACTCGGGATTTCGCTTCAGGAAGTAGCTTATATTGGCGACGACCTGAATGATGCGGATCTCCTGAAAGCCTGCGGGTTTAGCGCTGTTCCGGCCAATGCTCCGGCTTACATGGACAAATACGCGAAAATCAGGCTGAAAAAAAATGGAGGCAATGGCGCTTTCCGCGAATTTGTTGAAAGCTTGCTCGAAAAAGAAAATCTGTTAGAAAGCGCCATCGAAAAATATATTCAGGCTACTCAGATCCGACGCTGAACTGAGATCAAAAAATTTGGGCATATAATGGAGAAATCACCCTTGCATGCCCGAGAATATGCTCATGAAATTCTTTTCTACATTACTTTTTTAGGTTCGATTCCGAAGGTAAACCCGGCTTTCACCCGTTCAATCAGTTCAGGCAAAATGTCCTGATATTCGCCCATGATGCCAAAGTCGGCATTGTGAAAGATGTTTGCCTTGGGATTGTGGTCGATGGCAATCACCTTTTCGGCTTCTTTCATTCCGGCGATGTGCTGGATGGCTCCGGAAATCCCAACGGCAACGTACACCTTCGGGCGAATTGTTTTTCCGGTTTGACCAACCTGACGGGCATACTCGGCAACGCCTTCGTCAACTACCGGACGGCTGCAGGCCCATTCAGCATTGATTCCCTGACTTTTCAAGGCTTCGGCAAGCGCTTTGATCAGACCCAAATTGTCGCTGGTTGTACCTCTTCCACCTGAAATGATGATATCCGCTTCGAACAGATTTTGTAAACCGCCGCCGCCGCGAACCGTTTTCAGGATTTCAACGACAAAATCTTTTTCATTTAAGACTGGGGTGAAACTGGATACAATGCCTTGCTTTCCTTCCAAGCGTTTGGGAACTTCGAAGGTACCGGCGCGGGCTGTTGAAACCTGCGGACAAACGAACCCTAGGATAGTGGCCAGTTTGCTTTCTCCATATGTTGGCCGGCGCGATTCGAGAATAGGTGTATAAATCACTTTTTCTTTTTTATTCACATACTCACCGATTTCAAGGCCGGTGCAGTCTGCAGTTACCCCGCTATCGGTTTTCATACCAATACGCGGAGCCAGTTCGCGTCCGGAAGTTGTGGCAGCGAAAAGGGCAATTTCTGGTTTCCTGACTTTGATCACCTGTTCGAAAATGGATGAGAACGGAAGCACCAGATATTCTTCCAGTTTTTCATCGTCCACCAGGATCACTTCATCCGAACCATGTTCGATCAGGATTTGAGCCAATGAACTGATATTTTTCCCGATGATCAGGGTCATGACTTTGGTGTCGTGTCCAAGTTGTCGGGCCAGGTTGCGGGCCGGTGTCAGTAATTCGAGCGAAGGTCTCGAGACATTTCCATTGGTAATTTCGGCCCAGGTTAAAATTCCCCGTGAGCCATCACGGAAATCTTTTTCAGGAAAATCGGGACGTTCGGTATCTTTTTTTGCTTCCGCTTCCTTCTTCTCCATCACATTTCCGCCTTTTTTCAGGTTGGCAATCAGGCTGTCGACCAGCGAAGATTCGTTGTGCCCGGTTGACATGGTTATTGGCGGCCGTTCGCTGACCATATTTACCACTTTGGCAACAATCGTCGGAGATCCGTTTATTCCGATTTTCTCAGTCCCCAAACCAATATCATCGATGCCGAAAGTGTTGATTTTCAGGTTACGGGCTTTGATTGCTCCGCTTAAAGAAGGTTTGCGCGGTGGTATCCCGGTTGGAGTCAGTGAAATCATGCAGGGCATAGGCAACCTCATCATCTGGTATCCACCTTCGATGATCCTTTTGGCAACTACACAGCCGGAACCGTCGGCTTTTACACTCTCAACAAAAGTGGCCTGGGGAATTCCGATATTTTCGGCCACCTGCGAAGGAACGTGAGCAGTATCACCGTCGCTGGTCTGACGGCCAGCTAAAATAATAAATGGTTCTTTCGAATCTTTTGTAAAACCCAGGTGCCTCAGCATGGTTGAGATTGCCAGTCCGGTGGCATACGTGTCGCTTCCGCCCAGTTTACGGTCCGAAAGCAGGTATGCCTCGTCGTAGCCCATTGAAATAGCTGTCCGGAGAGCAGTTTCGAACGAACCCGGCCCCATGGAGCAAACAATTAAACGTGCGTCAGGATTCTGTTTTTTGAGTTGTAATCCGGCTTCCAGCCCGAATGTGCAATCGATATTGATGATTGATTTTGCCTTTGTCCGGTCCATTAACCCATCTTCGCCCATTCGCATTTCGCTGGGTACCGGAACTTGTTTAATTAAACTGATTATCGTAAGTGCCATAACATATTTATTTCACGATTTTTACTTCTCTTCAATTAACTCCTGTCATTTACTTTGTGTCATTCGGCTTCGCCGTCACCAGCTTCGCGTCATTCAAAAACTATCAATGACTTAATGACCATTTTTGTTACATATTTTGAAAATCAGGACCATTACCCCCATTGGGTACCACCCAGGTAATGCGTTCTCCCGGGGTTTTGATGTCGCAGGTTTTGCAGTGCATGCAGTTTTCAGCATGAATCCGGAGCTCTTTCTTGCCGTCCTTATTGACATGAAGTTCATAGACTTCCGAAGAACAGAAAAATTGCTCAGATGCCCCGTATTCTTCAATGTTGATGGCATTGAATTTTTCCTGATCGTGGATATGAAGATGAACAACCTGCTGCTCGTCGTGGTAAACTCCTGAATGGTAAATGTCGGTGGCCTTATCGAAAGTCAGCACCTTGTCGAACTCCAGTTTTCCCTTGAACCGCTCTTTAAATGGCTTCTTTTTATATTCGCTCACCTTTTGCGTGGTGAGGTAGTCAGCATGAGATTTCAAACGGCCACAGAAACCTGCACCTCCTGTGATCAGCTGTGCCCCAAAATGCATGCTCCCGGCAATTATTCCTTTTGCAAATGCCTGCCTGAAATTCCGTACCGGATACATGTCTTTGTATATCAAACTACTGTTCACCAGCGTTTCGTATTGCTGAAGGACATTTTCAGAGGTGTCATTCTTTATTAAAGCGTCGACGGTAGTCTGAGCTGCCAGCATTCCGGATTTGATTGCCAAATGAACGCCTTTCAAAGCGGGCATGGTCACCAAACCGGCGCTGTCGCCAACGATCAGGGCATTATCAACAAATAGTTTGGGAATGGAATAGTAACCTCCTTCGGGAAGTGTTTTGGCTCCATATTCGACCAAGCGTCCTCCCTTCAGGATTTTTGAAACAAAAGAGGTGGATTTCCAGACCTGCATGGCATCGTGGGTATCGAAGCTGGGGTCTTTATAATCGAGTCCTACTACAATTCCAACAGCCACTTTATTGTCTTTCAATCCATAGATGAATCCTCCGCCAAACTCATCCAGGTTCAGTGGATAGCCCATGGTATGAAAAATCTCTCCCGGCGCAATATTACCTTCCGGAACCGACCACAATTCTTTGCAGCCCAGGGAATAGACTTGTTCATTGCGGCCTTGGTTCAGGTTAAATTTTTCAATCAGCATTTTGGCCAGGCTGCCGCGGGTTCCTTCGGCAAAAATGGTCATTTTTGCTTCGACCCGGGTTCCGGCCTGGAAATTGTCCAGTTGATGTCCGTGATGGTCCAGCCCGGTGTCCTTGGTTTTGGCGCCAATGACTTTTCCGTCGCGGTATAAAATCTCGTCCACGGCAAAACCGGTATATATTTCTACGCCTTTTTCCTGAGCCTTTACAGCTAAATACTTGCAAATCTGACCCAGCGAAGCGGTATAGTTTCCCATATTGTTCATGTAGGGAACATGCATCGGAAAGGTGATGTGTCCGTTTTCGGTGAGCCAGATCGTGCTGTCTTTCACTACCTTCGCGTTGAACGGAATCTCCGAGATGTCCACTTCAGGCAATAACTCTTTAAAAACTTCAGGCTTAATGACTGCACCCGAAATGATATGGCTACCGATAGAGCTTCCTTTTTCAATCAGCAATATCCGGTGGTTCAGTCCTTTCTGTTTTAAAGTATCTGCTAAATGAATTGCCGTGGCTAATCCGGATGGTCCGCCACCGATGATCAAAACGTCCGTTGATACCGTATCAACATTATTCATTTTATTCCCTCCTATATAAGTTTTGTTGATTTAGAAAAGCTAGTCACAAAAATTAAAAGTGTGCTAAATTACAAATTGTAATGCAACGATGAAATGAATTTTAAAATCTATTTTCATGATGTCAGGATTCGATATAATTTAGCAATGATCTCTACGAGTGTATAAAACCAATTCAATGGCTCTTCTCCGGGTTTCGTAATCCCTTTCCGGAAGGTCTTTGGGATTGCATCAGCTTGGCAATTTCAAGCGGAATTCGTATGTTCGTGCCTCGAAAAACACAAACCCGGATAATGATAAAAAGATATGACCACAATGAAATTACCGCTGACTGAAAGCACTGCCTGGAAGGCTCTTCTCGACCATAAAAAAAGTATTGGCGGCCAGCATTTACGTGAACTGTTTTCGGATGACCCCGGCCGTGGCGAACGAATGACCCTGGAAGCCCTGGGGCTTTTCCTGGATTATTCGAAAAACCGCATCACCGACGAAACCCTTCGATTGCTGGTTGAACTCGCGAAAGAGTCGGGACTGAAGGACCGGATTGATGCCATGTTCAATGGCGAAAAAATCAACGTCACCGAGAAAAGGGCCGTCCTGCATGTCGCTTTGCGTGCACCTAAAGGAGCTACAATTCTATTCGAAGGAAAAAATGTTGTTCCTCAGGTACACGAAGTGCTCGACCGGATGACCGCCTTTTCCAATCGGGTGCGCAGTGGAGAATGGAAAGGGCATACCGGGAAAAGTATCCGGAATATTGTCAATATTGGCATTGGTGGTTCCGATCTTGGTCCGGTGATGGCCTACGAAGCACTTCGTTTTTACAGCGAACGGAGTCTGACTTTCCGGTTTGTTTCCAATGTCGACGGGATTGATTTTGCTGAAGCCGTTCTGGACTTGAACCCTGAGGAAACCATGTTCATTGTTTCGTCGAAGACGTTTACTACCATGGAAACCATGACCAACGCGCAAACCGCCAGGGAATGGCTGCTGAAGAGCCTGGGCGGCAATTCTGCTGCGGTTGCCAAACACTTTGTAGCTGTTTCGACCAACGCGCAAAAAGTTTCTGAATTTGGAATCGATACGGCGAATATGTTCGGCTTTTGGGATTGGGTTGGCGGCCGCTATTCCATGGATTCGGCCATTGGACTATCCACCATGCTTGCTGTCGGTCCGGAAAATTTCCTCGCCATGCTCAACGGATTTCATGAAATGGACGAACATTTCCGGAATGCGCCGTTTGAAAGCAACTTTCCGGTCCTGATGGGGCTTCTGGCGCTTTGGTACAACAATTTCTTCGATGCGCAAACCATCGCGGTTCTGCCTTATGAGAATTATCTGAAACGGTTTCCGGCCTACCTTCAGCAATTGACCATGGAAAGCAACGGAAAACAGGTTACTGTCGACGGCAAGGAGGTGAACTACCATACCGGACAAATCTACTGGGGCGAACCCGGAACCAACGGACAACATTCGTTTTATCAGTTGATCCACCAGGGAACACGCCTGATTCCCTGCGATTTCATCGTTTTCGCAAATCCGCTGATTCCGCTCGGACGGCATCATGACATTTTGCTGGCCAACGCATTTGCACAGGCCGAAGCGCTGGCTTTCGGGAAAACTGCTGAGGAAGTCAAGGCTGATGGAACAGCAGAATGGCTCGTACCACACCGCGTTTTCAACGGGAACCGCCCGTCAAATATGATTCTGGCAGACCGGCTGACTCCGGATATCCTAGGAAAACTGATTGCACTCTACGAACACAGCACCTATACACAAAGTGTCATCTGGAACATCGATGCGTTCGACCAGTGGGGCGTCGAATTGGGAAAAGTACTTGCCCAGCAGATCATTCCTGAAATTGAAAATGAGGAAATTCCACAATTGAAGCATGATACCTCAACCAATAATCTGATCCGGTTGACCAGAAAGATGAAAAAATAAATCCGAATGGAAGTCCAGGTATTTGCCGACGCTGACCGGGTTGCACACGAAGCAGCCCGACTGATTGCTCAACTGGCGCGGAAGGCGGTGGCTGAACGTGGTCAGTTTTTGATGGCGGTCAGCGGCGGTAAAACTCCCTGGAAAATGTTGCAGGCATTGGGGAAAGAAGATCTTCCGTGGGAAAATGTGCACGTATTTCAGGTCGATGAACGTGTCGCACCTTCAGGACATCCGGATCGGAACTTAACTCACCTTGTCGAAAGTTTGCTTGAATTTGCTCCGCTGAAAGAAGATCACATTCACGCCATGCCGGTAGAATCGGACGATCTGGATGAAGCGGCTTTGAATTACGCCAGAACGCTTTGCAGAATTACCGGAACTCCTCCGGTTTTTGACCTGGTTCATCTGGGGCTCGGTGCAGATGGGCACACCGCTTCACTGGTTCCGGATGATCCTGCGATTATGATCGAGGATCGCGATGTGGCGATCAGCCTGACTTACCAAGGTCGACGACGCATGACCCTGACTTATCCGATCATCAATCGGTCCAAAACTATTTTATGGGTGGTTACCGGTGCTGAAAAAAATCAGATGCTGAAACGATTGCTAGCCGGGGATGTTTCTATTCCAGCCGGAAAGGTTTGTCAGGACCATGCATTTGTTCTTGCCGATCGGGAAGCTTTCGGAGATATCGCGGCGAACTAAATAATTGCTAACTTTATGACATAAAAGTCAGGATAATGAAAACACTGTTCGCATTCGCATTATTTTCAATTTCAATTTCTGCATTTTCACAGTGCCAGATCCTCAACCGGGTTTCCGCTGACGGATCCATGCAGCATTATATGCAACCGGTCAATTTCTACTGGACCCAGTCAAAATCTCTTTCCGGTTGTATCGTTACCGATATGGAAAACTACTTTATTAAATTGCAACCGGTTCCATTTCCGAAAAAACCTTCAGGCAATAAACTGAAATCTGATCTTGAACTGAAACTGGCAGATGGCACTACCTATAAATTAAAACATTTCGATACCCGATATAGTGAGAACGATACGGTTATGGAAATGCTTTACCTGATTGATAAAAAAGATCTTGAAACACTGATGAAATTGGAGGTCAGTGTGGCTAAAATAGACATGAAAGGAGATGAAGGAATCCGCTCTTATGTATTCAAACTCCACAAATCGGCTTTAAAAGAACAACTGGTCTGCTTCCTGAATCAAGAGAAAAAGGGAAAGAAGAAGTGATCCCGCTCAATTAATTGCCTGCTGAGGTTTTAGGAGAAATCCGTTTTTTGATATTCGGGAATAAATTGGTAAATGAAAGTGTAATTTCCAGCGCATTATATACTTCATTACCCTTATCACGCGGCACAAATTCATTCAAATAGGCCAGCTCAAGCTGGAGATCATCGGTAATCAGATATCCTGCTCCAATTTCAACCCGGTTACGGTCGAAGAAATTGAGTCCTTTTTCCTTCGCATTCGGTTTAAAAAGCAATTCTTCTGTACCCACAAAATAAAAAACTCCCTCACGCAGAACCTGACTGTTCAGTGGCTGGATGTATTTCAACATTTGACGGTACCGGTATTTATCTTCATAAACTCCGTCGGCATTCATCAGGTATCGAAATTCTCCGCGCATTCGGGTCATCAAGGTGTATCCCGTTTTATGAAAGAAATAATTGGCCTGTAAAGACAACCGGTATTCGGGCGAAAAATACTGTCCGATATCTGGTACGTCTTTATTGTAATAGTATGCAAAAGCTAAGGAAAGTTTCCATCGCGGAGAAGCGTAGTAGTGTGCCCAAAGAAAAAAATATCGCTGAATATTGGTTGAAAGGATTTTGGGATCAGTTGGGGTATTGCTGAAAGCTCCGCCGAGAAATACCTCCCCGGCCCATTTATCGGTGATTGCACGGGCAAACTGCAGCTCGTTGCAGACTTGACCATAGCTAGTGGTTTGCGCCTTTGAAACGAACGAAGATTGCATAATAAGTACGAATACAATCCATCGGATCGGACAGAAAACATCTTTGCAATATTGGCTGGAGATAATTTTCATTCTATATTCATGAAAGTCATTAATTATCTGGAAATCAGAAGACATTCTGTCTCCTTCCGATTTCCAAAACTATCAAAAATACTGATACATAAGTATTGGAAAAGTAACCAAAATGGGCTAAATTTGAATTGAATTACATAACATAAACTGAATCATGATAAGAAAATGGAATGAGAATTTCAGAACAGCCTGGCGGAACCCACGCTTGCGTCGGGCTTTACTTATCGCGGTAGTGTCTGACGCTCTTGGTTTTGCGGTGATCGCTTTGCCACCTGTGCAATGGGCAGTCGATGCAGTCACTGCGGTGCTGTTGCTTGTAGTTCTAGGCTTCCGCTGGCAGCTGTTTCTTGCACTTGCCATCGAGGTGGTGCCCGTACTGGAGGTGTTTCCGGCCTGGACTTTGGTGGTGATGGCTTTAGCAGTTACGACAAACGAGAAGACAAAAGATGAAAGGTAATCAAGTATAACAACTATCTGCAGATTAAAACACACGGATTTATTTATCAGAATTATAATTCGCAGAGATACAAAAATCAAAGACCTTGGAAAAACTGAAGATTTACACTCAGGAGATGGCTACAACACACCTTTCAGGAGAAAGGGCAATCTCTTCAATCGTACTAACCATATCGACCGGCCATGAAGCATTTGCCGGCACCGATGCCCGTGTTTTCCTCGACTGTGGCGACCTTGGCACTTTTTTCCTGAAGACCACCGGTGAGGACGATTTTGAAATTGGAGATACGCGTACTTATGCCTTTGAAACTAATTTTACTTTGGAGGAATTAAGAAGGACCAAACTTGAACTGGGACACGACAATTCGGGTGTAAGCCCCGGTTGGTGCGTATCCCATGTTTTGCTTCATGTCACATTTCAGGGTTCAAATTTGATTTTCCTCTACAAACATTGGGAAGAAATTGGCTGGCTGGCAAAAAATGAGGCTCTGTATGTTAGGACGATCGCTGAATTGCAGGAAGTTTCCTGAAAATTACGGAACCAATAAATTTCTAACAGGAAATCAGAAATGTGGTACAGTTTTAAGTATAAAGTCTTATCTTTATTTGTGATTATTCAGTCGAATGCAATATAGCGATTAAACGTGTTGCTTCATAAGGGTTTTGATGATTTTTTATCGCAGTATCAATGATGGATCTGATGACTGCATAGCAGTCAGATCCTGCTGAAGACCTAAAAAAGTTGCTCACTTTAAGTTTGACCTTAAAATTTCGGATGGCTCTTTCTGACGCGTTATTGTCAGGCGGAATCTGATGGTCATCCAAAAATGCAAAAACGTAACCGGAATATTTGACCATTCGTTTTTGAAACGAAACAAGTTCTTTGATTTTCTGATTTACAGGCTTTTTGGTGAGTTGCTGAAAGGTTTGGATTATTTCCTTTGATTTTTGAGGTGTCAACTTATCATCATTGCGCATTTGGAGAGCATCGGTAATCAATTTTGAGAACCGTGGTGCCCAACTGTTTTCGGGATACTTTTGGGCAAGGAATTTTAGCTCCCTCAATAAATGAGCAGTACACAATTGGTGTCCAGCTGCGTTTTCTTTAAAGTAAGAAGGCCAGCAATCGGTAACCAGGGTATTGTTTCCAAAGCCTTCGGGCATGATTTGGTCAATGGCCTTTGTGCCGCGGCTTTTATTGATGGCAATGTAAGTAGCCTCCGGGTTTTGGAATGTCCATGCCCAATGGTTCTTTCCGTTGATGTTGACACCCGTTTCATCGGCACCGACAACACGGCCTTTCAATACAAATTGCCTGATGGATTCATAAACCGGGGTCGCCTTTTGTTTTACCTTTTCCAACAGATAGCAAACGCCTCCGGTCGAAAGCGAAAGACCGAATAGAGAAGACAACAGTTCTGTTATGCGCTCAACAGGCAGGTATTGGCGTACGCTCAGGTAGGAAACCAACGATTGCACACCAGGACCATAGCTGACCGGGGCAACAATGCCATCGGGATAAGATGCCCTGTTGTTGTGCCCACATTGGCAATGCACACCGAAAAGTCGGTGTTCGGTAACAATCGGCTCAATGGGCGGAATATCGATAACCTGACGGCGACCAATAAAATGAACTGGATAACCACCAAGGTCTTCACCACAGCAGGTGCAACAATTGGGGCTGTGTTTCTGAATCGTATCTGGAACTGCCATTCTAAGGGTGGTTCCTTCATGGCCGGGCTGGCCTCCAGGTTTTTTACCCGAAGGAGTGCGCAGGCTTTGGGTCTTTTGTATTTTGGGAAAATCGGTCGAAGGGGGCTTGCTACTATTGCTGCTGTTTTTTGGAGTCCGGTATTTTTCAAGTTCCTGCCCAAGTTCTGCATTGAGCTTCTTCAAGCTTTCAACTTCGTTGATCAGCTTATGGATAATGCTGTAAAGATCTTTTATCTGTTGTCTGTGATCCATCTACTTTGTGTTTGTACAAAAATGAATGGATCGCGTTTTGTAAGCAAATAAATCAACGAAAAGTTATTAACATACTAAAATACAGAATATTAAAAGAGGATAAAAAATATTGTTAACCTTTCGAGAATGACGTATTTGCCTGTAAAAAGAATAAAATACCCATCCATGAAAATCTCGTTGGCTTTCAGTTTTTCAAACAAGAAAAGTTATCAACAGAAAATTGGAGGCAATGAAAAATTT
>JANXYV010000014.1 GCA_025355875.1 Prolixibacteraceae bacterium
GAATTGGAAGAAAACATCTGGAAATTTACGGAAATATGAATTCAGTCCTGATACAAAAAAGTCCGGGCTTTCAATGGCTTTAAAATCGACTTTAGAAAAGTTTGGCCATGTTTGGGGTTTGCAAGGCATGATAATGCAAAATGTTCATTAACAAGGAATTTTAAAGAAGGTTTAGATTTTGTTATCACCCGGGCGGGTGATGTTAACTATGAATTTTCTGGTATTTCAGAAGATTACGACCCTCGTGCAGAAATTATAATGCTCACTTACGGGTGTACGCTCGACTTTTTAACAATTGTAAAAGCTTGTTAAATATAGCCTTGATCCTTACTCTTGTTATACAAAAAAGAAAACCCGGTGAAGAAGGCCGGGCTTTCAGTCACATCTTGAGAAAATTCAACAAACTCAAGATGTATTTAATAACCAATCAAAAACTAAATCTTTAAATATCTTTATTTTTAGTATTCGAACAACATATAAAATGCTGATTTAAAAGATTGTGCTATCTATCATCACTTATTTTTGGCATTTTTATTTATAATTATTCTAAATAATATCAATTTTCCCATCAAAAAAATGTTAAACAATTGAAAAACAGACATTTTTCATAAAAAAGGATGTATGATCGTCCCTTTTGTACCAGGAAGACCCCGAACCGCCCTGTCTGTGTTTTGTGCGCACATCTATATTTCAGATGTAATATGCCCGAAGGTTTTACATTTAATCATCTCATAGTTAGTGTGTTCGATAATAGATCGTAAGATTCCCAATAACTGATAAGGTTTAAAGTCTCTGTTGTTGAGTTTTATAAAATATTTGGAGTGATACATCTTTGATCCTTTCACCTTACAAATGTCGGGCACATTGGATAGTTCAATCAAGTCGTATATGCCAGCCTCAAGTTCTTTAAATGATAGCCCATCCCGGTGTATTGATCCTGTGGTCTGTTTGTTATTTATTTCGGCTATGATACTAATACATGTTTCCATTGTTACTTTAATCCTCCGTTTACTGTTTTATGCCAGTCTGTTTTTTTACGTTCGTAAGTCTCAATTGAAATGGAAGGATTCCATTTAAGGATTTCTTTCATTACCGCAGTATTCTCGGATAAAATTCTTTTGAGTTCCGGTTCACTTGTTATTTGTGCAACCATTTCTGATTTGTCATGTTGCTTTTTGATGGCTCTGGCTACCGGATCTTTATTTATTAAGGCATTACCAATAGCACGCATATTTATTGTCCGGGTAGTTCCACTTCTCCGGTTAATTTCCATCAGATCAACAACCTGTTTTGTTCCCGGATCCTGCAACATCCAGTTTGGGGTAATGTATTCCTTTTTACCTTTTTCACCGGCCATGTATAGCCCTTCTCCCTGAGTCCAACCGCCGGATTCATAACCTGATTTTTTATCTTTTTTAGGAGAAAACGCTTTGTTTACAAGTCCTTCAATTCCGGCAAATACAACTTCAATTGCGGCTATTTTTGCTGCAGCAACAAGCATCATTGCTGGATTTAATGAAGCAAGGCCTTGAATTGTTACACCGGCAACTGCAAGTTCAGTTTGCATTTTTAACTGTTCAAGAGCAAAAATCAGAAGGTTTTTTGCCATTGTTTTAAGAGCATCTTCGGTGCCAGATGCCAGATCATTAACTCCGGTTGCAATTCCCTCAATAGTGGTTTGATAAATGTTTGCCAATGATTCTTGTTTGGCCTTCATTTCTTCAGTGGCGATTGCCGCTTCAGACTGTTTTGCCGCAACTAAATTCATAAGCTTTGATTCTTCTAGCAACCGGGTATTTAGCTTTTCTGTACCATCATGAGCATTAAGCAATTCAGGCACCGTTTCTTTTAACGCTTCTGTGTACTCTTTTTGCTTATCCAGAATTTGAGACTGAAGATCTAAATAGGTTAAATCATCATTTGCCAGATTTTGTTTTGCAATAAGGTAGGCCAGTTCATTTGCCAACATCCTGGCATGATATTCTTTCTGAAGGGTTTCTTCTCCAGCGTATTTATCTTTCAAAAAAAGTTGCTGTTCTTTGTAGCCAACTTCAAGATCTTTTAAAACTTTATCAGCTTCTTCTTTTTTGGCTTTGGCTGTTTTATCCTCCAATTTTTGGCCGGTATCTTCCTCTCCGGCCAGAAGGCTGTTCACTCTGGTTATCACTTTTTTAAGGTTTTCGGGAGCTGAATTAATGGCTTCGTTTCGTTTTTTATACGAATCTGTAAATTTTATTTGTGACTCCTCCGCCATAATGTCGTATTTTTTCATCGTTTCCGAAAAGTCGATAACGTCGGATTTTGTTGATTTAATTTGAGCCAGTATAGTTTTCATTTCATCAGTATCGGGCAATTGCTTTATATTTCCGCCACTCATGCCAGGGCCAAAATCACCTCCGCTTGTTACTTGAAAATTTGCATCTCGCATCTTTTTATAACTGGCAACTTTTTCATCATAGGCGTCAGCCTCCAATCGTTGTGAAGCATTTATTTCATCTTTAAGTTTTGATATTGCATACGAACCGGTATTCTCTTTGTCTAAATCCTGCAATTTTGCTAACCGTGCGCGTTTTTCACTGTATTCCTGTTCGGTTAATACACGTTCGGCGGATATTGTTCCAGCAACTTTTTGTAATTGTTCTTTACTTAACCCTGTTTGCCTTTCTGCCTCTTTCAATTCGGTGGTATAGGCTTCATTCGCTATTTGTTGACGTTTAGCCGATAAATCTTTTTCTAACTGTATACGATCTTGACCCGCTTTAATTCGATCAGTTGGACTCAACTGTTTATTTTTCAAGGCTTCTTCCAATCTCAATGCCTCGCCGCGGGCATCAGATTCTATTACGCCAAGCGCCCTGGTTTGATCGGTGATCAAATCGAGCATTTTAGCATATTCGTACCCCGCCTTAACAGCATCTGCCATGCGTTTAGTAAAATTTGACCAATCGCCGGTGGCCAAGATTTTAAACAGATGGTCAAGGCCGGTGCGCATCCCGCCCATGGCAAACTCCCAGGCATCGGCAGTAGCGTGGGTGCTGTCCTTAATCTTAGTGAAGGCAGCAACAACTGCACCGCTCAAAGCTGCCACTCCAAAAGCCGGTAACAGTCCGGAAGCTGTTGTTTTTAGTTTTTCCCAAATAGAAACATTTACTCCGGACTGCCTGCCAAGTTCAGCCAGTTTATTCTTTAAGAGAGCTGCATCTTGCTGCTGCTGTTTGTATCCTGGATCAGTCTGTTGCATCTTTTTTAGATCGGCGGTTGCCTTCCTGGATGCAGCTGCAATCTCATTAAGAGATGCACCGTTTATGTTTTTCAAAACTTTCTCAACAGATAAGGCCTCTTTTTTGAAATTGCCGATTTCTTGGGTTGCAGACTTGAACTCGGCAGCCATGCGCTTCTCTGTCTTCGAGTCTCCGGCTGCTGCAGCTGCAAGCATAGCATCACGGTATTTAAGGGCCTTTTTTGTCAGGTTCTCCAGTTCCTGTTCTGCCTGTTTGCCATCGAGAATTACTTTTGGGCGGGCAATATCGTCTTTCATATTGGTTATTTATATTTTTCGATTAATAGTTCAATTTCATCATCTGTCATCTTATTAAACGTGGCTAACACACCCCAATCTGGTTTAAATAAATAAATAGATGGGTAAAAGTACATGCCTTTATTGTCTAAGCAACGATGGAAATGTATTGGAAAATCTGTTGTGCGTAGCCCATGTCCAATATCGTTAAAGACGTTAAGTAATTCTGAAAATTTAGTGTAAAAAATAAGTGCGGCATTCTCCCGCATATTCGTGGTATAAACAGAGTTTTCTTCAGTGATTGAATCTTTCAATTCGTCAGTAAATTCAAATTTTTCTCCATCAAAAATTCTATTTTTCCACAATTCAAAGACTGACTCAGTGATTGCCTCAATTGGTTTTTTTATAGGCTTTGTACTCCTAAATTTATCAAACGCTCGTGCCGGATCCGGATAAATTGAAGACATAGCTTCAGCGGCCAATTTAAGAAGGTTGTTATAATCTGGAATTTCAACCATTTCAATCAGCTTCTCAATTTTAACGTTCAAATTCTCAATAAAATCTAAATGTTTCGGATTTTTACGAACGAATTTTGTTGAAATGTACATGGACAAATCGTGCTGATTAAAAATGACAGCCAATTCTTTTAAATCCAATGTTTCATTGAAGTAACTATTCCAGGAGACGGCTAAACTGTTTAAGGCATCAATAGTTCTCAACCAACTATTGTTTTTTTCTTCTATCAGCTGGTTGAACCGACCTACTAACATGCGTTCAAATTCTGTTTTCATGATTTTTTATTTTTAAGGTGAATAATAAAGTATTTACGTTCTTCCGGAAGAACTCTGACTTATTCGTGTTTAACATTTTTATTATAAAATCAAGGTTCTTTTTATCATTCGGAGAAATTCTAAATGATACTGTGACTGATTCCTTTTTAATTTTGCCGCTCATAATTTTTGCTAATGCGTTTACACTAATGTAGCTAAGAAAGTCTGAAAAAAAGGGACAATGTATAAATACTTGTATATCAAGCATTTAATATTTATCAAAATGTTTTATCAACTTTTTTCTAATTAAAGGTGTCCAAGCCTATTTTTTAATCTAGAGGCCATTGGTTCATCTGATGGATTGGATTTTTCGGCCTCAATTTCGAGTTTCAGATTTTCAATATCAGTCCTGGTCAAATCAATTTCATGCAAAAGCCTGGCACGAACATCGATATAAGTATCTACACGTTTTTGCTGTTTACCGTCAATTGAAAGACTAATAAATTCATCTTGAATTTCAATATGTGAAATCAAGCCATATAAGTATATTTCATGATTGAGTCGAAGCCGCTCAAGGAATTCAAGAGGAGTTTCAATAAACTTCGACCCAATGATTTTGCCGTTTACCTCAATTAATGGTTGCTCACCTGGTACAAATTCTTTTTTCATTTGTTTGAAATTTAATTCGATTAAGAGTTTATGTTTTATTGTTCCCTTTCGTCTCAAAAATTAGCTGTGACCTAGCCATTGTTTGAGTCGAAAAATTAATTTAGGGTCACTTGGAGAAGCTTTTTCGCGCTCAATCTCTCGCTTCATAACTTCTATGTTCTTTCTGGTCACTTCAATTTCTTTCTGTACTTCCGGACGATTTTTTATGTAGAAATCTACCATTTCCTGATTACTTGGATTAGCTAAAAACCCGATGATAGTGTCCTGAATCATTGAGATTGAATAAAGAAATGAGAGGTATATCTCGCAGTAATTTAAGATTCTCTCTAAAAAATGTAATGGCGTTTCGTTTAATTTCATTTTAGCTGAATTAAAAAAATTGCAGTTTGATGAATTAACCAGAGCCTCACAAGATTATGGTTGTAGTTTAAAAGAACGCAGAAGCCCCGGTTAATCATTTTTTTATTTATTTTTGGTGAGCATAGAAAGTCTGTGCATTTTCCCGAAACAGATGGAGCCGACCAATGGGTCGGCTTTTTTTCCCACATTTCATCAAGTTTTGTTTTGGTTGTAAATTGCTCCTTATTTAGCATGATTTTTGTATTTCTAAAGTGAATTCCCGAACAGATAAATTTTAAGCAAACGACAGCTCCAAATGGAGCTGTCGTTTTATGCCTCCGACATTTTTTCTAAATCGACCGAAATAAACGGCAGGTTCGTCAACAGACTTTCAAGGTCATCCGTCAAGTAAACTAAAGCCTTTAGATGTTCTAGTGAAACAGGATCATTTTTTTCAACTTCGCCGGTGGCCGCGAAAATCAAATAGTCTTTAACTTTGCTTAGTTCGTCAATTTTGATTTGAAGACC
>JANXYV010000049.1 GCA_025355875.1 Prolixibacteraceae bacterium
CAAAATTTCCCCTTTAGATAGTTCATTTTACAGTCTCATTTAGGGAACTAAGCTTGTAAAAGATTTCTTGCAGTTCACTAAAATTATTAATACGGTGGATTCTGTCACCTACTTCCAAGTATCCAGAAACAAGCATATCAGTTTGCCCCGGAAATGGTGGTCAATTTAAACTGGAATCTGGTGGTCAATTTCACCGTTTTTTCCAGCATCCATTGGCTATCGGAAAGGTTGGTCGAATAGTGTTTCATATGTCCTTAACAGTTTGGAAACCATTAAGTTAATGAAACTTATTTAATTAAACAACTGATAGTCAATGTATTATATTATTATTTTATAAATTTAAACAGTCTCTGAATAGTTACAAGGTTTTGAATTACATTAAATAGTTTAGAATGATTATAAATTACTGAGGTCGATTTACATTATAGTGAAATGCAACAAATATATTTGGTTATTTATAATATCTTGGCTACGAAAGATTTTCATTAATAAAACTCATAAACCCAAAATCAAATAACTATGGAAATTAAAGCCAAAACTGACTTTCAGCCCTCTACTGAGGCATTAGAGAAATGGTTATCCACTAGAAAATCAAGTATCAATGTTGGAGGAGTTTCGATGCCACAATTTTTTTCTGATACTGGCAATTCTGCAGATACCAACTGGTTTTATATTGCTTGCGCCGGAGAACTATTGGGATTAGTTGTTACAATTTATGGAGGATTCAAAAACGGGGGAATATTCCTAATTTTTGCTACATTATCAATCATCATGTTCGTTTTTTGTGACTTCTTTTTTGCCATTTTATTACATAGGAAAAAGGCTGCTATTTGCAAAACACAAACGCTTATTCTTCTTAAAGATGATGCTAAGAAATCAGCACTTGCAAAGTTGGATCTTGATTTGCAGAAAGGTAGATTTCTGGACTTTCTTTTAGTTTCTGCAATAATCTTGTTTGCATTATTTAAAGTTGTCGGTGTTGTATTACTTGGAGTATTTAACAACTTAATTTTGTATCTGCCAATTGCAATTGTATATTTTATTGTTGCATATATCCACGTCATGCATACTGGTTATTATTTTGCTTATAGGACAACAGAAAATAAAATTGCAAAAGATTATATTGAATTTGCACATGGGCAACATCAAGCTAAGCAATTCAATCAACCAGTTGCTCTTCCAAATCCATTAGCACAAACTCACATTCGGCATAATCCACACGAAATTGTATTAAATCCGGCACATACCGATAATCTTCATTATATTATTAAAGCCAGAGGCATTCTAACTGATGATGATATCATTAATTTATTGGATGGTCAGGAAGCTCAGGATAAAATTCCTCTCTTTAAAGCCTGCCGTCAACTTCAAGTTGAGTCATACGGTGTAACATTCTAACAAAAAATTTTATAGAGATGAAGAAACAATTTATAGGTTTTGGCTTTCTGCTGATCACTTCAATAGTTTTATGCTCATGCGAGGAAACCAAAAATACAAAATATTATAGTGTAAATATTGTAATGGATGAGCCAATTCCTAATATTAAAGAAAACGATCCACTACCGGTATTTTTTCAATCATTGGTTAATTATATTGATACTAGTAGCTCGCCTGATTTATTGGTGCCTAACGTTACTTTCAAAAGGATTGATCTAAAATCTCCCAATACGATTAACTTGGAGCCTCCTCTTAGCTGGATTAATAACTTTCGTAAGTCGAGGGGTATGCTTCCTACACAGTATCTCAAGGAAGATTATGATAAGAGTCTAAGTGAAATAACTGTCCCAAAATTATTAGTTGAACCAAAAGGGAAAATATTGGAATCAGATTCCCCGGGTGGTTTCAAAACTGATGAATTTGTGCTAAATATAGCAGCTACAAATACAGATTCTATTGCCATTTTAAAAGATAAGATTATTAAAAAACTTGTTGGAAGTAAAGGAAATGTTGCAATAACTATTAAAGTGATTAATTCAAATTTCAACCAATCCAAAGAACGAACTTTGCCCTTTGATAATAAGGTATTAATTGCTAAGGCAGACAGCCTTTATAATTTGAAATTACTTCAGGATGCTTTAAAAACTTACCAAGAAGTTATTAAGTTGGAGCCAAACAATAAGTATGTAATTGAAAGAATAAGTTTAATTGAGAAAGAATTGACTGGATCCAGAGTGAAGCCTGATCATTCCCCTATTGAACACTCAACAACAAATGAAAGCCGCACAGATTTGACAGCCAACTCTCTTGAAGAATATTTTCAAAAAATTTCCGACAAGAATTTTCCTTATGATAAAAAAGAGATTTTGAAAGCCAATGCCATTGAGAAATACTTTGTAGATGGCAATTGCATAGTATCTGAAATTGGCAATAAGGGTAATGAAGTTAGTCATAAAACTATCTCAGATTTATTAGAGGCTATGAAACAAGGAAATATTAAAATTGAGATTCTTGAGAAAAAAACCAATAATAGTCAGAAGATTATCTCACTTAAAATTAAAGAATTATGAATAAGAGTAAGTTAATAATCAAAATACTATGCTTTACCACATTATTAATTTCAGTTTCATATAGAATTTCGGCACAAACGGAAATTGAAAATGAAATATTTAAAAAGGATTCGATTAATGGAAATATGTTGCTTACCACTGACTCTTTAAAAGAAGCCATTCTATCTGAATCTCAAAAAGCAGATTTCTTGGACAAAGCGCTTCGTAAAACCAAAGCTCTATCTACCTATATTAGTACTATTGGCGCTAAGTCACAAAAAGAGAGTCAACGTAATGATGCAATTGATTTAGCTGTTAAATTATTCATGAATGAAGACAATGTTGTGGAGGTCAGCTCCCTTAACAGTACGGAAAATAAACGCTTTAAAATTAGAGACTATCTTCTTAAGATTAAAATGTTACCCTACAAAAAAGTCAACATTGAATGGGTTGATATCTTTTTTGCTTCTAATTTCACACAACGCCCCGATGGTAGGTACGAGGCAACTGTCTCTATCTCTCAGCGATTTTCAGGCACCAAAAATGAAGGTGGAATATATACGGATCTCACGAAAAAGAGCATTTTGATTGTAATAGATCAAGCTGAAATTGCAACCGGTCCTAATGTTGAGAAATTTTGGGAAGTGTTTCTAGGTGATATTAAGGTTGAAGAAACAAAAAAGAATTAAACTGATGAGAAGCATCTTATTCTGTTTTCTTTTTCTTTCCTCGTTTTTAAATGGTCATACTCAAATGTTGACTTTTAATTCGTTGATTAGCGATAGAGAAAGATTTGTGAAAGAAGTTAAGCAATTAGATCAGTTTTTTAAACGATTCAATAACGAAGAAGATATTTTTACGGGCCAACAAAAAACAATGAGCCAGCTAGCTCAGGAAAAGAAGAATATTCTTGAATTTCAAACAGAACGAAAAAAATCACTAATTACCTTATTAAATTTTGAAGATTCCACTTTAATAAAAAATAGAAGTGTTGTAGATTTTATAAATTATTCAGGTGATGATTCAAACCACGTCGAAATTGGATATTATGATGAAAATTGGTTTGCCAAAGTAAATTGTTCTGTTAAATATAAAGATAAGACTCAAAATATTTTCCTGACAATGAAAAAGCAAGGAACCAATACTGAAGGATATAAATGGGTGATTGTAGGTGTAAAAGCGCCATTCATTAGTTTGGATCCTTTAAGAACAGACACTTTAAAGTTCATCAGTCCAATGAATCATGAAGTGGGATTTATCGATTTATTTAAAGTATTCAAGGATTATCCCAACATTACTCAGTATGCCTCAAGGGATTTTGCATCAGATGAATTAAGTGTCTTTTTTTCACAGGTTAAAGCAAAAGAAATTCAGTATGTTAGGGTCAATTCAATTCAATATCATTTTTTGCAGCTGAAGAATTGGATCTTTACTGTTGATTATTTTAACCGGGCTTCTAATAATTCCGGATGGTTGGTTTCTTCAGTTGCTTCAAAAACTGATAGTGAAAAGAACGATTACAAAAGAACTAATTTAAATATTCTACCATGACCAGAAAGTACCTCATTTTGATTATTTTATTATTGCTTAAAATAAGTTCTTATTCACAGATAAACCAATCATCTGTTGGTCTGTATTCCGCGCAGGCAAAAGAACGTATTCTGAACTATTTTGCTGCATTGAATTTGCTTTCAGGTGATAAATTGGAAAATGCCGAAAAAGGTGAAATAATCTTTCAGACTATCAACGATATGTTTGAGAATGAACAAGTATATGTAACCAACGACATTGATCTGACGGGAACCACTCAAAAAGACTTTAAAATAAAAGATTGCCTCGAAAACATCAGGTTATTTTATGCCAATAGTGAAGTTGCTTTTTCAATTGACTCCATGAAGGTAAGCGATGTATACAAGGCAAACAATTTTTATTTTGTTAAGGTTGAGGTTTTTAGGGAAATGATTGTCACTTTTAACAATAAGCCGATGAAAGATCACAAAGATCTTGATTTTTATGTAAAGTTTGTTCCGGGACTATTTGATTGTCAGATATACAGCATTAAACTGCATGAAGATAATTTAGATCAATTCGCAAAAGCCCGAATAAGTAATATAGGTACATCAATAGCTGCACCGGTTGTTATAACAACTCCAACTACACCATCAGAGATTCCACCGTTAGTTGATTCAAAAGCTAAAGTTGACTCGCTGAAGCTATTGAATGAATTGATTATCAAACAAAGTCATAAGCAGACATTCTGGCTGGTTTCTACTATTGTTTCTGCAGGTACGGGTGGATATTTTATGGTGGCATCAAATAAAAAGTATGATGAATACCTGAATAGCACAAACTCTCACGCGGCTGATTTAAGAGGAACTTCGGAATTGTATAATAAAATAGGAATTGCATGTCTGGGCTTGGCAGGTGTTTGTGCCGTAGAATTTACTTTGCAGACCATCAAAAAAGGGAAAAATAAAAGCAAGTTAAAATCGACTGAGGAAAAATTAAAAGTATATTCAAACGGGACAGGATTAGGCTTGAGTTACAGGTTTTAAGCTTTTCGTTTGAGTTTTTAATGGATTTGCATGCCAAAAATTAAAATCACCCTTCTTGTATGAGAAAAATTAAATGTCTGTCAATAGCATCGTTGTTAGTATTGATGCTGGGATGTGAGCAGCTAAATACTACCAATAATCTAACTGGGTTCAAAGGCGGAGATTTTCTTTGTATTTCTTTAAATCAATTTATTGGGGAGATACATAAAAGTATATCTGACAAGGTTGCTCTTCCTACAGATATGGACAGTTTATTTGGGATGTCGTGGCTTGAAGGGTATGTGGTTGATCCTGAAAATAATGATATTATTCTGGTCGGTAAATGTTTGAAAAACAAACCCACTTATCGGGCTGAGGATATTATTGTAAATTTCCAGAATGTGATGGATAGCAGCGCTGCACCCTATTGCTCACTTGATCCAAATCCGGAAAATATATTAAAGTTTGAAAAGTTAATGAGCAGTAACGATCCGGATGGCTTCGCCAGAAATGCGGAAAAGTACAAAGATAAAGTTGGGGGACAGAAAGTTGTCGTTGGGGGAGTTTCTGCTTTTTCACGACATGCTGCCATCATGATTTATGCTGATTACGACATGAAGAAAATCTCTCAGGGATTGTTGAAAGTGGATGGAATCAGGTCGGGATTGGAGATTGCTGCTGCCGAAAAATCAATTTTTGACATAAAGAATACCTCCACCATGTCGAGGTATTGGCTGCACATTAAAGAGAATAGTTTGGTGAATACTTATCCGAGTTTTAATTACAACGATGGGATAGTATTCATTAAAGAATGTCCGGTTGTTGTACTAACCGAAAAGCAGGTGATTGACGCTGGCGGTAATTTGAAGGATGCCGGATTTCTGGATGATGATAAAAATGCCCGGATTTTTGCCAATGAAATGAGTGAGAACTATGACACTCTGGCTTTTCAAAACCGGCTGTTTGCCGAATTGGAAAACCTTTTTCGGTTGCAGGCGTGCTTAAGGACTCTGAAATATAAAAGTGAAATTGATAATACTGGGATTGATCTTACTGCGTTGAGAAACATCAGGTTAACATCAGGAATTACCTTACCTGATTCTCTTCCAGGATTGATGAATTACAACATTGTTAAAGAAGAAAAAATCAAAGGAGAATTTAAGGAAACATCAAGCCAGCTTTATTTCGTTTCGGGTGGAGTTAGCCAGGAACTGAAGATTAAAAATAAGAATCTATCACTCGATAATTCTCTTGCAAAACTAAATAAGGTTGTGGTTAATTCACGCCCAAATAAAGCATCATCACATTGGACTCTAAATATTCCCACTCCTAAAGAAAATAAGTTTATCAAGTTTTTTGAAATCAAAAAGTAACAGCCTCGTCTTCATTTTACAATTTCTAAATTTCGGGTTCTATTAATGCGCGATTGTATATTTCCAGAAAAACCACAGAAGAGACGACGGATATTGAAACTGACTTGACAATTTTTTGTTTAAAAATTATACATGATTGGGTTTGGATTAATTTATAATTTCAGTTAGGATCATTTTCCATATGCTTCCAACTCATGCAAGATTGATTGAAAAATCCATGACCAGGGTGCATTGGTTGATGTGATATTGCATTTAATGTATTTTGCATTCATGGGGGTGATATCATAGAGTTCATGAATTGGAGTTCCCTGATTATAACCAGAAAGCCTTGAAGGAACAACAACTGTCCAGCTATTGCCATCTATAGATAAACTAATTGAAAAAGTGTGCTGGCATCCTCCCCACCATACTCCAACTGTTGAAATTGAATAGGTTTTGCTAAACTGAACCTGTACCCATGCAGGCATGTCCCATTGGCTTGACCAGTAAGAAATGCTATCACCATCGATTGCATATGCTGGAATATGTGTAATTCCATCATAATATCCAGAACTTATAGCTGTCGCTATGGCTCCGTTGTTTGCCAAGGCGACATTTACTTCGAATGGTCTTTGAATAAGTAAAACTTTTTGATCTGTTAAACCACTTGCCTTAACAGTAATACTTGCTGTCCTTTTTGATCCAGTAGTATTTTCATTAAAATTCGCAATAATTGGACTATTAAAGCTTCCTTCTGAATTTATTGTACACCATGCCTGATCACTAGTTGCAGTCCATCCAACATTACTTGAAATGCTAAATATTGCTTGTCCTTTTCTGTAACTTACGGATTGACTTTCAGGTATTACTGTTAATTTGAAAGGTTCAGTCCCAGTCTGATTTAGGTTTACTATTTGATTTGAGATTCCTATGCCTGAAAAAGTCAAAGTCGCCAACCGATTACCAACTTCTGGATTAGCGGAATAAGTTACAACCAAAGTGCTATTACCATTACCAACAGTTGTGTTTAGCTTACACCATGACTGGTCAGAAGCTGCCTGCCAATCGATATTCGAACTTATTGAAAAAATGAAACTACCTCCATCTTTGGGGACATCAAGAAATGGTGGCGTTATAGAGATAAACAAAGGCACAGTTTTAAATGTAATTTCTTTCCCATAAGCCGTACCTTGGCTGTTGATTGCATAGGCTTTTGCATAGTATGTTGTGTTTGGGGTCAATCCAGAAATTGTACCAATAAATTCACCTAATCCGATGCCTATTACGATTTTTGTATTTGATGTTGTTGGACTTGGGGAATTGCTGTAGCAAAACCCCCTTTCAATAACGGATGCCCCCCCAGAATCGGAAACGTTTCCTCCAAGTACAGCCGAATTTGTAGTAATTCCTGAGGCTTCAGGAGAAGTCGTTACAATTGCACCAGTTATTGGTGTTAGATTTACGATCCGTGGATTACTTAAATTTTCACCCGCGTAAGCGTATAACTGGTAACCATACTTTTTACCACCAACAATGTTATTTTCGCTCCAGACCATCATTGCTTTGTCTACCCGCGCGATCTCGTTGAAAGTACCGTCATTTTCGTTCCGGTTGATTACAAACCCGGAGATTTTGGTATTCGCCTGTTTCCAGCTAAGCTGAACGGCCGCCCCTTTCTGTTCTGCCTTAAAATCAGAAGGAGTAAAAACCTCCTTCGGGCAAGCCGTATCAAACGGATTGGTGATTTCACGGTCTTTGCAGGTTGTGAAAAGAAGCAGAAAGATTGCAAGGAGAATATTTGATAGTTTTGGTGTTTTCATCGGATGGAGTTATTCGTTGTAGAGTTGAAGGATTTCGGTTTCGGTTAATGCGCGGTTGTAAATGCGAATGTCGTCAATTTTACCTATAAAATATCTTTCGTTATATTTACTATCGCCAAAAACAATATTAGAGCTATGACTTGTGGTTGCAGCAAATTCTAATTTTTTAACATTATCTGAATACACCAGTACTTTTGTTCCATTACTAACAATTACAAGATGTTGCCAAGAAAGTTTATTGTCTGTAAATGACTCTAAACTGTTATTGTCACATCTTATATAAGCACCTGTTGGATGAGCCACGTAATATATTCCATAATAGCTGAAACCACCTGAATATGTTGAAAATACTCCTCGATTATTTCCTTGATTTTGACCCTCTGTTGAAAACCAAATTGAAATAGAAAAAACGTTTGAAGGTTTTAGATTTGTAGTTATATTATTAGAACCATTAAAAAGGTAGGCTTTCCCAGCGATTCCTTTTCTATCAGCGATTAAAGTTGCCCCGTTTACAGTTCCATTGTTCCCATTTCCACTTTCATCGTTTGCATTACCATTAAACGGATAATAAGCCACCAAACCGTTGGTTGGGATTGCCGATTGCTGCGTAACCGTTACGGTTTTAGCCGATAACCCCAACCCTGTTACCGATAGATTTGCAATCCTTTGCGCATTGGTGGCGTTGGCTTCGTAATTAACCGTTAAAGTTGCATTTCCGGTTCCGCTTGTGTTGGTAATTGTACACCAGCTTTGGTCGCTGGTTGCAGTCCAGCTTACATTGCTGGTAATTGCAAAAGTGGTGGTTCCGGCAGTGCTGGTAACATTCTGATTTTCGGGGGTAATCGTTAATGCAGGCGGTTCTGTACCGGCCTGGGTGATAGTTACTGTTTGGCTGGCAACTCCCGTTCCTGTAAATGTAATTGTAGCTGTGCGTTGGGGAACTTCTGTGTTCCCGGTAATTGTAATGGTTACCGAACCATTTGCCTTTCCACTGGTCGCACTCAAGGTACACCAGCTTTGGTTACTCACTACTTGCCAGTCAATATTGGAAGAAACTGTCAGTGCCTGACTTCCACTTTCTTTTGGTAGAGTATAGCTGCCTGGCGATACAGTCAGGAAGTTGGTTGTGAAAGTAACCTGCGATCCATAACTCGTGCCTTGTTTGGTGATAGCATAAGCCCTCGCATAATAGGTCATTCCTGCTTTTAATCCGGTTATGCTTAGGCTAAAAGCGCCGCTTCCGCTACCCATTTCTGCTTTGGAGTCAGTAGTTGTTGGATTCAAACTGGTTCCATAACAAACTCCACGCCCGGTAATGTCCAGTCCATTGTCGTTGGTCGCGTTTCCACCAAAAACTGCCGAGCTTGATGTGATTGCAGAAACAACATCGGTTACTACAACCGTTTTATTGACAGGGGTACAATAGGCAGCCAGCATGTTGCTCAGGTTTTCACCGGCATAGGCAAACAACTGGTAGCCATACTTTTTGTCTGCACCTATGTTTTCATCACTCCATAGTGTAAACGATTTATCAATCCTGGCTACTTCGGCCATTGCGCCATCATTTTCGTTGCGGTTAATGACAAACCCGGTGATGTTGGTATTCGCCTGTTTCCAGCTAAGCTGAACGTCCGCCCCTTTCTGCTCTGCCTTAAAATCAGAAGGAGTAAAAACCTCCTTTGGGCAAGCCGCATCAAACGGGTTGGTGATTTCACGGTCCTTGCAGGTGATGAGGATGAGCAGAAATACGATTGCCGGGAGAATTTTGGATAATTTTGGAAGTTTCATAGTATTTGCTAATTGTCAGTTTGTTAATGTGTCAATTTAAACTCCTATATAAGGCAGAAATATCCATTTTTAAAACCTTATTTTCTATTCATAAACCTTAGTAGTCAGGTAATCTCCCACGCGATTAAACCTTATTGGTTTCGAAAATAAGGTAAATAAGGTTATGGGGTGTATGTATCTCATTGTGCTACTAAGGTTTCCTTTAATTGGGATAAGGTTTTACAATAACAGGCCATACCTGTATAGGAAGCCGCAATTTGCGACCTCCATTTTGCAAACTCTTCTTTTGACAATTCAGTCATAGCGTCGTCGTTTTCATTCCGGTTAATCACAAATCCGATGATCAGAGTATTCGCCTGTTTCCATGTAAGTTGAACAGCCGCTCCTTTCTGCTCTGCCTTAAAATCAGAAGGGGTAAAAATCTCCTTTGGGCAGGCCGAATCAAATGGGTTGGTGATTTCACGCTCTTTGCAGGTGATAAGGATAAATACAAAGACGATTAAGAAAAGGCTGAATGGTGATTTTAGGGTTTTCATATTATTTGATTTTTACTACTTAACAATTATTTTTTTTAACATTTCCCAATAAGGTTTCAGTTCTTCTGTAATGGTTTGCATCACATCAGGGAAGAGTAGTTCTTTTTCCAGATTGGTTTTCTTTATAAATGCCTTCCACATAGCCTGACGGTTAATGTTGTTTGCAAAATCGCTTGTAAACAAGGCATGATTTCCGGAATACGAAGTCGTTCGCACTGAAAAAGTATTTTCAATTGCTTTTTGTAGTGCGTTTTTACTATAATCCTGGCATTTAATCATTTTATGCACGTCGTAAAAATCTTTCATGCGACTGTTGGCTGCCGAAAGCTCAATCATTGCCTGAAACTTTTCTGCAATAATCGTTTCAGTTGAATAAGCCAACAAAACAGGCGTTTGCAGATCGGCTAAAAGCATCGGATAGTCAATTGTTAGAGGGGTTGGGGTAACAACATCGCCAAAACCTATATCAATTTGAAGCCTTTGCCGGATGGTATCAAAACCCGACTCAATGAAAAGACGAATACCATTGTATTTGTCGTGATCGCTAATTGTTAAAGACTCAATCGATGCTGTGTTGAACCAAACACAGTCGTTCGGGTAATTAAGGGCACAAATTTCTGTGATTGCTTTCGTGATTGTTTCTGAATTGTTGGCAATATTTCTGCCCAGAAAATCGATGTCCAGTGTTGAGCGGGTTTTCGATCCTTGAAGGGCGTAGAGCAAAACCCCGCCTTTCAGCAAAAAATTGCCTGAAAATCGTGAAACCGATAAGCGGTAAAGAAACCGCTCGTGTAAAAACCGAAGTAAAACCAACTGAAAAGAAAGGTTTTCTTTCTTCGCAAGATTGCCAAGCCTTGCGCGTATTGATGCAGCCCTGTTATTCATAACAATACTTTTAAATTTTGCTGAAGGATGTTTTCAACGCGCAGTAAATGTGCGTATTTGATGAGCAAATCAATGTTGCGGTCGTTCCGTTTCAGGTAATTTTTAAGTACTTCCGACGCAATATCCTCACCAACTTTATTGCGAAATTTAATTGCATCGCACACCGATTTTTCCAGATCATAAATACATATCGGCTGACCTCCAACCATAATTTCAGTTTTACCCAGAAGGTAGGAAGGTCCTTTCCAGTAGTAAAGTTTCAGTGGCGGATAGGCAGGCAACACCAATTTTACTTTACCCGGAATTGTAAGGTGGTGTACGGATGGTATAAAAGTGGTGAGCTTGTAAAATTGCCATGCCGAAAACAGGCAAATAACACCCGGCGGGATTATACGGCAAACCTCGGGCAACTCACCAACGCCAATGCTGGAATTAAGCCGGTATAACCCACGTTTTATTTGTGTTACCTCACCAATATCAATCAGTTTTTTTAGATGGTAGAACTGCGATCGCTTATGCAACATGCTGGTTTGCAGATAACCATGGTTGTTCTTAAATATTTTTTTTACTTCTGTTTCCATATTCATTTTTTTTGCATAAATATACGGTATCTGTGCTTATTAGCCGTAGATAACTGCATTTGTTTTGAGACCCTTTATTATGGCTGCAAGTCAGTCAATGGTTCGATTTGTATTGGAAGCCGCAATTAGCGGCCTCCATTCTGTAAATTCTTGTTTTGTCAATTCAGCCATATTATTCGTTAATGATCAGTTAGTTAATGGTTCTATTTATATTCTTGCGAAAAATGCAAATTTTAAAAACCTTATTTTTCTCTGCATAACCTTAGTAGCCAGGTAATACACCAGGCGATTGAACCTTATTGGTCTTTGAGAATAAGGTAAATAAGGTTATATGGTGTATGTATTTCATTGTGTTACTAAGGTTTGTTTAATTAGGATAAGATTATTGTGTGAATCGATGGATTCCATCTTTTTGGAGAGATGGAATCCTTCTGCTTTCAAACCCGCTGATGTTGGTATTCGTCTGTTTCCAGCTAAGCTGAATGGCCGCTCCTTTCTGTTCTGCCTTAAAATCAGAAGGGGTAAAAATCTCCTTCGGGCAAGCCGCATCAAATGGGTTGGTGATTTCACGCTCTTTGCAGGTGATGAGAAGAAGTGGCAGTATGATTGCCAGGATAATATTTGATGGTTTCAGTGTTTTCATTGGATGGAGTTATTCATTGTAAAGTTGTTGGATTTCTGTTTCGGATAAGGCACGGTTGTAGATACGGATATCATCTATTGAACCATTCATGGCTTGATTTCCTTGACCTGATCTTTGTCCAATAAGCAATGCGGAGCTTGCAGTATTTAAGCTTTTATCAACCGTAACAATAGCTTTTCCATCAATATAAACTGATATTGAAGTGCCATTATAAGTAATTCCTAAATGATGCCATATCCCATCATTTACAATTTTGTTAGTTTCAAAATCAATAAAACCCATTATAAGTTTTCCTTGGTAAACTGCAGGTGAAAATAATTGATAAGAAGAAGGATTCCCCCATGAAAGTATGGTATTATTGTTCCATCCATTAGAACCACTGGAAGATGTTGTTTTGAACCATACCGATATTGTTCTTGGGGCTTTGCCAGTGGGCAAAGGAGGATTGGAAGCAATAGAACTACTTCCTCCATCAAACAAATAAGCACTATTTGCCTTATTAAATCTGTTATTTGATAAGACTGCCCCATTAACAGTTCCATTATTCCCATTTCCACTTTCATCGTTAGCATTGCCATTAAACGGATAATAAGCGACCAATCCTTCGGTTGGGATTACTGATTGCTGGGTAATTGCCACCGTTTTATCAGGTAAACCCAATCCTGAAATTGTAATGGTAGCAATGCGTTGCGAATTGACAGTGTTGGCCTCATAATTAACCGTCAGTGTTGCATTTCCGGTTCCGCTGGTGTTGGTAATAGTACACCAGCTTTGGTCGCTGGTTGCGGTCCAGCTAACATTGCTGGTAATTGCAAAAGTGGTACTTCCTGCCGTGTTGGTCACATCTTGGGTTGCAGGAGTAATTGTTAACGCAGGTGGTTCGGTTCCGGCCTGATTGATGGTTACCGTTTGGCTGGCAACTCCCGTGCCTGTGTATGTTAGTGTCGCCGTGCGCTGGGGAACTTCCTTGTTTTCGGCAATAGTAATCGTAACCGAACCATTTGCTTTTCCATTGCTTGCACTCAAGGTACACCAGCTTTGGTTGCTCACTACTTGCCAATCGATGTTGGAAGAAACTGTCAGCACCTTGCTTTCACTTTCTTTTGCCACCGTGTAGCTGCCTGGCGATACAGTCAGGAAGCTGGTGGTGAAAGTAACCTGCGATCCATAACTCGTGCCTTGTTTGGTGATAGCATAAGCCCTCGCATAATAGGTCATTCCTGCTTTTAATCCGGTTATGCTTAGGCTAAAAGCGCCGCTTCCGCTACCCATTTCTACCTTGTTGTCGGCTGTTGTTGGGTTCACATTGGCGCTGTAGCAAACACCACGCCCGGTAATGTCCAGTCCATTGTCGTTGGTCGCGTTTCCACCAAAAACTGCCGAGCTTGATGTGATTGCAGAAACAACGTCGGTTACTACAACCGTTTTATTGACTGGGGTGCAATAGGCAGCCAGCATGTTGCTCAGGTTCTCACCAGCATAAGCAAACAATTGGTAACCATATTTTTTATCCGCAGTGGTATTCTCATCACTCCATTGCGAGAATGACTTATCAATTCTGGCCACTTCAGTTACGGCACCATCATTCTCATTCCGGTTAATCACAAACCCGCTGATGTTGGTATTCGCCTGTTTCCAGCTAAGCTGAATGGCCGCCCCTTTTTGCTCTGCCTTAAAATCAGAAGGGGTAAAAATCTCTTTCGGA
>JANXYV010000068.1 GCA_025355875.1 Prolixibacteraceae bacterium
AAGATAATTGCCAAAATAGCAACGAAACTGTCAACTGTCAGGCAGTAGCCTGATAGCGTGTCGATTAGTCAACTACTGAACAGATAATTATGAAACTTAACATGCCCTATTATCGGGCTTCAGATATGTGGGAAACTTCAATAATGTACTTAAAAAAACCTTACAAGGAATAAAAAGTGGTACCTATTACTGGAGTGTCCAAGCAATCGACCACAGTTTTACAGGTTCAGCCTGGGCTCCGGAACAATCATTCATAATTGCAAATACAGCTTCTATTGCCAATGCCGGCTCCGACCAAACTGTCAATGAAGGAGCAACAGTTTCTTTGGACGGCTCGGCTTCTTCAGATACTGATGTCGATGCGCTGACATATAAATGGACAGCGCCAGCCGGAATTGATTTAAGTTCAACTACTGCTGCCAAACCAACCTTTACAGCCCCTGAGGTTTCTTCTGATACTCCTTTTACCTTCTCGCTAGTGGTGAATGATGGTACGGTTGATTCGCCGGCTGATCAGGTTGTTGTTACGGTCAAGAATGTAAATAAAGCCCCCGTTGCAAATGCAGGAGTTGACCAATCCATCAATGAAGGTAGTTTCGTTACTTTGGATGGCTCGGCTTCTTCCGATCCTGATGGAAATCCACTGACTTACAAATGGACTGCCCATGCTGGAATAACCCTGAGCAGCCTGACTGCACAGAAGCCCACATTTACAGCTCCGGAAGTAACAAAAGATACCCAGTTTACCTTTTCGTTGGTTGTAAACGATGGAACCATTGATTCTCCGGCTGACCAGGTTGTTCTTACAGTAAAGCAAGTCAACAAAGCACCGGTAGCCAATGCCGGATTTGATCAATCTGTAAATGAAGGAACAACAGTAACGTTGGATGCCTCTGCTTCTTCCGACCCCGATGGAACCCCGTTAACATACAAATGGACCGCTCCTACAGGAATAACCCTGAACAGCCTGACTGCACAGAAGCCAACATTTATTGCTCTGGAAGTCATTCAGGATACTTCATATACGTTTTCATTGGTTGTAAATGATGGAACGGTTGACTCTCCTCCTGTAACCGTGAAAGTAACTGTTTTAAATGTTGTTAAGGTGGGGATTTCAACTGTCGATACTCATTTATTCAAGGTTTACCCAAATCCAACAACAGGTACCTTAACGGTTGAATTCACACAAAATCCTATCAAAAAGACCGAAATTTCTATTTCAAACATGGTTGGCGCAGTGGTATTCAGAAAAGAAATAGCTGATGTTGCCAAAGTTCAGATTGACCTCTCGAATCAGGTTAGCGGAGTTTATTTGCTGAAGATTGTTAAAGACAATCAACAGTATTTTAGTAAAATCACGCTAGAAAAGCAATTTTAATTACAGTTATTCAATTTTATATCTTGAGTTGCAAACATAACTTATGCTTAACTGTAACCAGTCTAAATTAGAGAGTATATCTGCTTCAGCTACCAGTTTTTAGTTATTTTTTCGGAAATTTGTCGCAATTAATTCAAAAATCGAAAATGAAGCTAAAAGAGATCGCCGCAGTTCTTGATGCAACGATATCATGTGGCGCCGAACGGTTGAACGATGAAGTGGAAATGGGTTACAGCTCAGACCTGATGAGTGATGTGTTAACCCTTGATACTGATAATTTGGTTCTGATTACCGGCCTGGTAAATCTTCAGTCTATTCGCACAGCCGAAATGGCGGACATTCGGGCAATAGTATTCGTCAGGAACAAAAAAGCCAACCAGGAAATGCTCGATCTGGCTTCTGAAAATGGAATGTGCATTCTGGAATCTCCGTTTTCTCTGTTTAAATCAAGCGGATTGCTGTTTCAGGCCGGACTGAAGCCAATTTATTGATTTTGATAAAAAAGTTACGGGTTACGAGATGCGAGTTTCGGATTTCGATGTGAACATGCACTTAAAAGAATAACACGTAACTCGAAACTTGCAACCCGAAAAAAAAATGAAACTAACTTTTAATATACAGGGTGGTGATTTAACACAGGCGGGGCATCCTTCGAGTGAGGTAAAAAAGGTTCTTAAACAATTGGGTATCGATGGAAAGATGGTCAAAAACATCGTGATAGCCTTGTACGAAGCCGAAGTAAATGTGGTTGCCCATGCTTGGAAAGGCACTGTTTCGGTAGAAATTGACGAAAATAAAATTACCATGTTGGTTAGTGACGAAGGACCCGGGATACCCGATGTTGAACTTGCCATGCAACCCGGTTTTTCGACCGCCAGCAAAATAGTTCGTCAAATGGGTTTCGGCGCAGGAATGGGTCTGCCGAACATTAAAAAAAATACGAATGAGCTGCTGATCGAAACACAAGTAGGAAAAGGTACAAAGTTGATAATGACCAATTATTTTACATGAAACGAAATACTAAATATCATTCATTAGACCCTTCCAAATGTATTGGTTGTACCCATTGTATGAAGTCATGCCCGACGGAAGCCATACGGGTAATAAACGGGTTGGCAGTGATCGACCACGAACGTTGCGTCTATTGCGGTCAATGCCACAGGGTTTGTCCAACCCATGCCTTTTATGTTGAACAGAATGATTTGTCCATCATCAGAACATTCAAATATCGGGTCATTCTGTTTCCATCCATCATGATTGGACAGTTTCATGAGAAATACAGCGAAGATCAGATCTACGATGGCTTGATAAAGCTCGGTTTTACTCATGTTTACGAGGTGGAACAACCCATGCAGGTTTTGCTTGATTCGATGAAAGAAGTGATCGAAAAAGGGCAGACTTCCAAACCTGCCATCTCTATTTATTGCCCGGCCATTGTCAGGCTTATCCAGGCTCGGTATCCATCTTTAACCGAAAACCTGATCTTAAGGAAAACACCACATAATCTTGCAGCACATTTCGCGATCGAACGTTTGATGCTGGAGGGTGCAAAGCGAGAGGAAATAGGGCTTTTCTACGCGACACCCTGTATCGCCAAAATTGCTTCAGTAAAAAGTCCGGTGGGCGAAATTGAATCAATCGTCGATGGTACAATTAACATGAACCTGCTCTACAACGAAGTGATGAAAGTTATTTCCGAAGGCGAAGTCAATAGCTATTCAGCACATCGTGAAAACCTTTCATCGGAAGGTATCACCTGGAGCCAGACGCGCGGTGAATCATGCCATTTTGGTTCAAGAAGCATTGCCATCGATGGAATAAACAATGCGGTTCGCTTTTTGGAAAGACTCGAAAATGACCAGGTTCATGGGATCGATTTTATTGAAATGAGAGCCTGTGACCAAAGTTGTGCGGGGGGAATTTTACTGACCGGAAATCGTTTTATGACCGCTGAACGACTTGAACGCCGCGCCCTGCGGTATCCTTCTGCAAAAAAAATTACTCCGGAAACTATTCAGGCGAATGTGGAAGAGCTCAAGGAAAAGCTGAACCTCGACCCTATACAACCAAATCCACATTTAACATTTGGGAAGGATCGGGTCAAAGCCATGGAGAAGATGGACAAAGCACAACGCATTGTTTGTTTTTTGCCGGGTATCGATTGCGGTGCTTGCGGTGCACCCAATTGTCATGCTTTGGCAGAAGATATGGTAAATAACAAGGCAAAAATGTCGGATTGCACTTTCCTGCAGCAGATGTGGGTGGATGAAGGCCGGATTAAGCCACAAAAGGCATTCCTCAACATACAGAAAAAGTGGGGAATGGGCCGGTTTAAAGCAGATTGTAACAAAAGAGGACGACGAAATGAAGGTTTTTGAAATAGTTGAAAAATTGGGTCTTACCATCTATTCAGGACAGGTTGGACTGGATCGCGAAATTAGTGGAGCTTATGTTTCAGATTTGCTGAGTGATGTCATGGGAAATGCCCGGGAAGGTGAAGTCTGGATCACACTCCAAGTTCATCAGAATGTAATGGCGATCGCCTCACTTAATGATTTGGCCGCGGTTATACTGGTAAATAGCCATGAACCGCATGAGAATACAGTCGGACATTCGAATAAGGAAAACATTCCGGTACTGGGAACCAGTCTTTCCACATTCGAAATTGCCGGCAGACTTCACCAAATTCTGAATCAGGGAGCATGAGAAAATTCAGGACTGATCTTCATATCCACACCCTTTTATCACCGTGTGGCGATCTGGAAATGAGTCCTGTAAATATTGTCTCGCTTGCCAGTAAAAGCGGACTGGATATTATCGGAATCACCGATCACAACAGCACCCGGCAGTGTGAACTGGTTTGGAAGCTGGCCCGAAATTCGGATCTGACCGTTATCGCGGGATGCGAAATGACTACCAAGGAAGAAGTTCACTGCCTTGGGTTGTTTGAAGATTTCGATGCATTGCATGTGTTTCAGAATTTTATAGACCAACACCTGATTTTTATTCCGAATAATACCAGCCTCTTAGGTTACCAACTCGTGGTTGATGAAGAGGAAAAAATAGTGGAAGAAATAGAGAATTACCTGGGTTCATCGTTAAACGTGAGCATTGAAGAAGTTGAACAAAAAGTGCACGAACTCTGTGGGATCTTTATTCCGGCACATATCGACCGGCCTCGGAACAGTTTGTACAGTCAGCTGGGTTTCTTTCCTCCGGAATTGAAGGTTGACGCCCTGCAAATATCGAAGCTGAGCGATGAGAAGAGTATTCGGGAGAAGTACCAGATCAGTCGCGATATCTCGCTGGTGAAATTCTCCGATGCCCATTATCCGGTTGATCTGGGGAAAACCTATACGTATTTCGAAATGGAGAATCCCAGTTTTATAGAGATCAGGAAGGCTTTGCACCGAGAAGATGGAAGGCAAAGCATCATCCCATAAAGCCTCGCCCCTGCCTGCAGCAGGCAAACCACCTTAAAAGAGGGGGCTTAAAAATGCCTTGAGTGAAGTGATCTGAAATTTTGATAGGAGTGTTTTTCAATAGGTACTATATTTTTGAGTGATTGAATTACTATACACTGAGCTTGATTTCAATGTGAATATGATTGAATACACAATTAAATTATCCTCCTGTAGAAGAGTTAGAGGAGGCTTTTCATGAAAGACCTGTCGCTGCATATTCTGGATATTGTACAGAACTCCATCCGGGCAAGATCAAGCCTGATCGAAATTGAAATCGAGGAGAAGCCTGAACAAAACAGGTTGGTTATCACCATCTCGGACAATGGATCCGGCATGACTCCTGAGCAGTTAAAACGGGCCATCGATCCGTTTTATACTTCACGGTCCACGCGAAAAGTCGGGCTTGGCTTGCCGCTTTTAAAACAGAACGCTGAAATGACTGGCGGCAGTTTCAGGATCGAATCAGAAACAGGGAAAGGAACAACCGTAGAAGCGGTTTTCGGACTAAATCACATCGACCGTCCTGTGATGGGCGACCTCGTTGGGACACTTCTTATTCTGATCTGCTCGCAGGAAGAAACAAATTATGTCTTTAAACATCAAACTCCTTCCGGAGAATTTGAGCTGGATACAAGGGTGATAAAGCAAACACTTGAAAATGTGAAAATTACTCAACCTGAAGTTCGTTCGTTCCTAAAAGAAATCCTTCAGGAGAATTTAGAACAAATCCAAATAAGCGAATAGTGACAAAATCTTGAGATTTTCTCGTTTTATGTATTGATATTTAGACTTTAATGATGAAACAGAATTCTTAAATTGCTGAAATATGAATAAAATCAAATCGCTGGCCGACCTGAAAAAACTTCAGGCAGAAGTACAGTCGAAAATCAAATTAAGGGAAAAAGGTGATCATCCCGAAAATCTGGTTCAGATTAAGGTATCCATGGCTACCTGCGGGATTGCTTCCGGAGCAAAGGAGACTATGAATTATCTGATTGAAGAGCTCGAGCATCAGGGGATTGATGCATTGGTGACCCAAACCGGATGCATGGGCTATTGCTATGCCGAACCGACGATTGAACTAACCATTCCGGGGCAGGATCCTGTTGTATATGGATTTGTAAACAAAGCCAAAGCTCAGGAAATCATTGACAAGCATATCAAACTTAACGAAATGCTGGATGGAATTATTCCGATAACCTACATAACTATTGATAACCGATAAATCTTACGGACAATATGGCCGAATATAATATGCACATCCTGGTATGTGGAGGTACCGGGTGCAAGGCTTCACAAAGCGAACTGATTAAAACAAACTTTATTAACCGGCTCAACGAATATGGTTTGGACGACGAAATTCAGGTAGTCATGACCGGATGTTTCGGCTTTTGCGAGAAAGGGCCGATTGTCAAAATCTTACCTGACAATACCTTCTATACTCATGTGAGCCCTGAAGATGCTTACGAAATCGTAGATGAACATGTTATAAAAGGTCGAAAAGTAGAGCGTTTGCTTTATAAAGATCCCGAAACCAATGAACCTGTTGGTGATTCGAAAGGCATGGATTTTTATAAAAAACAAATCCGGATTGCACTTCGAAACTGTGGTTTTATCAATCCTGAAAATATTGAAGAATACATTGGTCGCGATGGTTACGCTGCTTTGGGCGCCTGTCTTTCAGAAAAAACCCCGGATGAGGTGATCAAAACGATCAAGGACTCCGGATTACGCGGACGTGGTGGCGGTGGTTTTCCAACCGGTCTGAAATGGGAACTGACCCGCAAGTCGGTGAGCGATCAGAAATATGTGGTTTGCAACGCCGACGAAGGTGATCCGGGCGCTTTTATGGACCGATCCATTCTCGAAGGAGATCCGCATTCGGTACTCGAAGCGATGGCTATTTGCGGTTACTGCATCGGAGCCGACAAAGGATTGGTTTATATCAGGGCAGAATATCCCCTGGCAATCGAAAGGTTAAAAACTGCGATCAATCAGGCGCAGGAATATGGTTTATTGGGAACTGATATTCTGGGTACTGGGTTCAACTTCGATGTCGAAATCCGGTATGGAGCCGGCGCATTCGTCTGTGGCGAAGAAACAGCGCTCATCCATTCGATGGAAGGCCTTCGCGGGGAACCTACAGTGAAACCTCCGTTCCCGGCAGAAAAAGGATACAATGGCAAGCCTACCAATGTGAACAATGTCGAAACCTTTGCCAATATTCCGCCGATCATCAACAAAGGCGCCGCATGGTTTGCTTCCATCGGTACCGAAAAGTCGAAAGGTACCAAAGTGTTTGCTTTGGCCGGAAACATCAACAATGTGGGTCTGATTGAGGTTCCGATGGGGATCACTCTATGGGAAATCATTTATGATATTGGCGGCGGAATAAAGGATGGACGCGAATTCAAGGCAGTTCAGACCGGCGGGCCCTCGGGCGGTTGCCTCACGAAATCATTTCTGGATACGCCGATCGATTACGACAATCTGATTGCCGCGGGCTCCATGATGGGTTCAGGAGGAATGATCGTGCTCGATGACTCGAATTGCATGGTTGCCATTGCCAAGTTTTACCTCGAATTTACCCTCGATGAGTCGTGTGGAAAATGCACGCCATGCCGGATCGGAAATAAACGGCTGTTTGAAATACTCGAAAAAATAACCAATGGCGAAGGTACTCCGGAAGATCTCAGCAGGTTAAGAATGTTGAGCAATGTGATCAAAGATACGTCGCTTTGTGGACTGGGTCAAACATCGCCCAATCCGGTACTTTCCACGCTTGACAATTTCTACGACGAATACCTGGCGCATGTCACTTCGGCTTCATGTCCGGCAGGTCAGTGCAAGTCCCTGGTTCATTACACCATCGATGCGGAACAATGCACCGGATGCACGCTTTGTTTCAGGAATTGCCCGGTTGGCGCCATTTCCGGAGAAAAACGAAGTCTTCATTACATCGATCAGTCACTGTGCATCAAGTGTGGCGTGTGTTTCGAGAAATGTAAGTTTGACGCGGTATTAATTGCTTAAAAGAACTCAGTTATGGAAATGATAAACCTCACCATAGATAACAAACCGTTGGTTGTAGAGCAAGGAACCACGGTACTAAAAGCGGCATCAGGTATTGGAATTGATATTCCGACCCTTTGCTACATGAAGCTCGAGGACATGAATATCGAAAATAAACCCGGAGGTTGCCGGGTTTGTGTGGTCGAAATCAAAGGCCGGCGAAACCTGGCTCCGGCATGTTGCACCGAAGTTTCAGAAGGTATGGAAGTGAACACGCATTCGATCCGGGCAATCAATGCCCGCCGGACCGTCGTTGAACTGATTCTTTCCGATCATCCGGCTGATTGCCTGATTTGTGCCAAATCCGGAAACTGCGATTTGCAGGACATGGCTCACCATCTGGGAGTCAGACAGATTCATTATCAGGGTGAAAAATCGATGTACCGCGAAGATACTTCACCGGCCATTATCCGCGAAATCAACAAATGCATCATGTGCCGCCGCTGCGAAACCATGTGCAACGATGTACAGACCGTGGGAGTTCTTTCAGCCATCAACCGCGGATTTCAGGCGGTAGTAGCACCGGCTTTTGAAATGAACCTCGACCACTCAGTTTGCACATACTGTGGTCAGTGTGTAGCGGTTTGTCCAACCGGCGCTTTAACCGAAGTGGACGAAACGGGCGCGGTAATCCGGGCTTTGTCCGATCCCTCCAAAACGGTCATTGTGCAAACGGCTCCAGCTGTGCGGGCAGCTTTGGGCGAAGAATTTGGAATGGAAGCCGGAACCCTCGTCACCGGGAAAATGGTTGCTGCGCTGCGCAGTTTGGGATTCAATTACGTTTTTGATACCGATTTCGCGGCCGACCTGACCATTATGGAAGAAGGAACTGAATTGCTCAACCGTCTTTCAGCGTTCATGGCTGGCGATAAAACGGTGAAACTCCCGATCCTGACTTCCTGTTGTCCGGCCTGGGTGAAATTTTTCGAACATCATTTTCCTGAATTAAAAGATATTCCGTCAACCGCACGTTCTCCGCAACAGATGTTTGGTTCGATTGCCAAAACCTATTTCGCCGACAAAATCAAGGTGAAACGTGAAAACCTGGTAGTGGTTTCTATCATGCCTTGCGTGGCAAAAAAATACGAAAGCAGCCGGCCCGAATTTTCGGTCAACGGAAATCCGGATGTGGATTTTGCCTTGACCACCCGCGAACTGGCGCGTCTGATCAATTTGGGGAACATCGATTTCAAATCACTTCCCGACGAAGAGTTTGACCAGCCGTTGGGTGAATCAACCGGAGCCGCCGTGATTTTTGGGACCACTGGCGGAGTAATCGAAGCGGCCGTTCGGACGGCCTATGAAGTTTTCACCGGATTGCCCTTGCCAAGAGTCGATTTTGAGGAACTCCGCGGAATGGAAGGATTGCGCAAAGCAACCATCGATTTTAACGGAACTCCTATCCACATTGGTATTGCACATGGTTTGGGAAATGCGCGTAAGTTGCTCGAAGATATTCAGGCAGGAAACAGTGAATTCCATGCCATCGAAATCATGTCGTGTCCGGGAGGGTGTATTGGCGGAGGCGGACAGCCGTATCATCATGGTGATGCCGAAATCCTAAAGAAACGGCAACGTGCCATCTATTCTGAAGACACCAGCAAGACCATTCGGAAATCGCACGAAAATCCATATATCAGTAAACTTTACGAGGAATTTCTGTGCGCTCCGATGAGTGAAAAGGCGCATCATTTGCTGCACACCAAATATTTTGATCGGAGTTGAAGATGGTCATTGATAGTCATTAAGTCATTCAATAGTCATTAATTGTAAAAACCGAAGAGATGAAGTTGGAAGATTTACAGGTTTACCAGATTTCAATGAAACTTGCAGATGAGGTTCATGATTTGATCATTGAATGGGACAATTTTCATAAGTTTTCAACCGGAACTCAATTAATGGATGCTGCTGATTCAGTTTCGGCAAATATCAGTGAAGGTTATGGACGCTTTCATTTTAAGGATCACAAGAATTTTGGGTTAATGGACAAAAAGAATGGTGAAAACCTCTGTAATCCTTTATTGGTATAGCTTTGCGAGAAATCAAAAATATGAATAAAAAAAGTGCTTTTATTGTGGTTCAAAAATAACGCTCAAATACGGTAAAATTGA
>JANXYV010000073.1 GCA_025355875.1 Prolixibacteraceae bacterium
AGAACATCAAGGTAAAAATCAGTTTCATAATTAAAAAGTTTTTGGGTAGGCATTAAAATGATTAGTTGAACATATAAATTGCAAACAAAAAGTTCCAAAAGGGTTAAATTTCTATTTCAGAATATCTTCGATTTTCAAAAAATCATCGGTGGTAAACTGTATATTCTTAAGAGCCAGAAGATTATCATCGAGCTGAGAAACACTGCTGGCACCTATTAATACTGAAGTTACCCGCAGGTCACGAAGCAACCAGGCAATGGCCATTTGTGCCAGCGACTGACCACGATCGACTGCCAACTCATTCAAGGCTTGAATCTTCTTCAAAACTTCAGGAGTAATCTGACCTAAATTTAAAGCTCCATGCGCTTTTGCTGCCCGCGAATCAGACGGAATTCCTCCGAGGTATTTGTTGGTCAGCAGGCCTTGTGCCAGTGGCGAAAAGGCGATGCAGCCGATTCCGGTTTCCTCAAGCACATCGAGTAATCCGCCTTCCACCCAGCGCTCGAACATCGAATATTTAGGCTGATGAATCAGGCAAGGCGTTCCCAAATCTTTCAGGATTTGTGCTGCACGGGCAGTCAGTTCTGCCGGATAGTTTGAAATTCCGGCATACAAAGCTTTTCCACTGCGAACTGCCTGATCGAGCGCACCCATGGTTTCTTCAAGGGGTGTTTCCGGATCAGGACGATGCGAATAGAAAATATCGACGTAATCGAGTTTCATCCGCTTCAGGCTCTGATCGAGACTGGCCAGCAGGTATTTTCGCGAACCCCACTCGCCATAAGGTCCGGCCCACATGTCGTAACCGGCTTTGGTAGAGATAATCAGTTCGTCGCGATATTGCTTCAAATCGCTTTTCAGGATTAACCCGAAGTTTTTTTCAGCCGATCCGGGAGGAGGCCCATAATTGTTGGCCAGGTCGAAATGGGTGATTCCGGCATCGAAAGCTCTCCAAATGATCTTCTGAAAGTTGGCAAAAACATCTACATCGCTGAAATTGTGCCACAAACCTAACGAGAGTTCCGGCAGTTTGAGACCGCTTTTTCCGCAGCGGCGGTATTCCATTTCTGAATAACGGTTGTTATTGGCTTGATACATATAAAATTGATGATTGATTTCTAATTATTTCTGAACTTTTACGGCTTCGGAATATGCTGATTCACCAGTCACATTGACCCCTTTTATCCGGTAGAAATATGTTTTTCCTGAATCACCGGTTTCGTCGGCATACAGCGTCAGCGGTTCAGAACCGGCAGGCGATTCTTCAAATTTAGCTACCTCACCAAGCACCGAATCTTCCAACCCGGTAGCCAGCACTTTCCATGGACCTTTTTCTGAATCAGACCGTTCGATGGTATAATAAGCTGCACCGGTTGATCCACGCCAGGTAAATCCATCTTTTTTCAGGAAAAGAACCGGTGCCGGAGCGGGTTTTTCCACTTCAGGTGCCGGAATTCCACGAATGAGATAAGCTTCTTTCCGGAGCAATTCGAGCAAGCGGACTTCATCGTACGTAAAACCGGCAGAAAAACCGGGAACATGGAAGGAATTTACCGGTGTTCCTCCTTCGTTGTGATAGTACCATCCACCATCGCGGCGGTGACTGCGAATGCTCCACATCAAACCGCCTACGATTCCTGATTCACGAATAGTTTTCATCAGTTCCCGAAGGTTTTCGGTCGTTCCGAGACCAAATTCATCAACAATCAAAGGCTTTCTGCCTTTGCATTGATTGTACGATTCGAGTGCCAGAGGTGCCAGTATATAGGGCTTTCCGCTCATTTTGTTCCAGTATTCGTATAAATGGTCGCTGATCACATCGATGTTCGGATCGGCTATCAATTTTTCACGGTCGGCCCCACCGGCTTCCATTACCAGGTGATTCGGGTCAACTTTTTTGATGTAGGCGGCCATTTCGAGGCTCCATTCCAGAATTTTGGATGACCATTCGTCGTATTTCAGGCCACGATCTCCGGGATAACTGCCAAATTCGTTGCCCAGTTGCCAGGCCAGAATTGCCGGATCGTTTTTATAGATAATGCCGTTTACCGTATTTTTCCGGTTCAGGATAAAATCGAGAAAATGTTTAAAATCGGCCTTTTGCTCCGGATCGGTCCAGAACGAACCTTTCGGTTTTCCAGCCAGCGCCGAAAACTCGTCCACCCCACGAACACTGGCAAATGACTGAGAAGCGATAAACGGAATGATCAGCCGAACGTCGTATTTGTGGCCCAGGGCGATGATTCGGTCGAGACATTTGAACGCTTCCTCGTTGTACTGGCGACGACCGCTGAAATAAACCGGCATGTTTTTGTCGTCGGGATGATACACCGAAAGCGAAAAAGTGCGGGTGGCACGACCACCTTCCCGACGGATTCCATCGAGAATATCGCGGATTTCATAATCATCCGGAAAACGGTTGGTCCGGTCGACTCTTACCTGGTTTTCGTTGGCCTGAATATTTGGAGCTGCCATTCCAAGGAATCGGAATGGCTGATCGCCTTCGAAAAGCTGATCGCCTTTGCGGATAATTATCGGCCAATTAGTATCGCCGGCAGTATTTTGTTTTTCTTTTTGGGCAAATGTCGGCGAAATCCATAAAGCAGTTCCGGCCAGAAAAAGTGCTAGTTTTTTACTGATTTTCATAGGAGTTATATGTCGATTTGGTTATAGTTTTAAACATTACCTTCTGCCATTTCCACGGCTTTGGTCACAATTGCAAGGTCATTGATTCCCCTGAATCCGCTGAATCCGACTGATAACTGGGTTCCATCTTTCAGGGTAATGGGTTGGCCACCTTCCCAGCCAATGAGGTCGGGTTTGCTAATGCCGTACTTTTCTTCATCGAATTCGTCGTTGTAAAGTTTTTTCTCGTATTCACCGGTTTTCATCCCGGTAATCCAAACCTGACTTGCTTTGACCCAGGCATTCTTGAAAAAATTGCGACCGGTCACTTTCTGTTCTCCCCAGATTTTCCCGTAAACATTTCCATCTTCGTCGACGACACAAACAGCCACATTGCCCTTGGCAAAGGCATCGAGCGGATTGGCTGAAACTTCGGGTATAAGCCGTTCGAGCATTTTGAAAAATACTTTTGCAAATTGATTGGTTGAATTATGTCCCATGGTTATCGCTTTTATTTAATTTCAATCATTGATTTTTTACTTCCGAAGGTTGAATACTCCAGCACCGGAGCTTCAATCAGATCATCGTTCATGATTTCGACGTCGAGTGTTTTAGCTTCTCCTGGCAGCAGGCTGAGAAAATTGTCGCTCCAGAAGGCCGGCAGGATTTCCTGTCTCGAATCTTTTCCCACCAACTTAAGATTCAGCATAAAAGCCAGCGAATTGCCTGAATTCCTGACGGTGACCTGATAGTTGTGCGTTGCATCCGAAGAAATGAGCCTGGCGGAAATATCCAACTTCGGTTCCGGCAGACTATTCAATGCCTTGAAGTCATTTGCTTCGTTCAGCCAGTAAAAATTCTCAGCCAAAACTCTTCCGGAAGCAGTGCTGGCAATCAGTTTCAGGAATTGGGTGTTCTTGCTTTCAGGAACTGTAATTCCTGAATGGATGGTGCAGTTTGCGCCAAGAGTCAGTTGTTTTTTATCGTTCCAGACTTGTTTGAGGTTAATGTCGAACAGCGAAGCTGAAATAGTCACTCCGTCCAATTTTTCGTTGAGCAGATTCAGAAATGAAACACTCCGATCGTCGCGGTTGAGCTGAATTTGAACTGCTTCGGAAGCTTTTTTAGCGCCGTAATAACCGGCATTGGTTTGCAGGTACCAGTCGTACATTTGCCAGGTAATGCTTGGCCAGCTCGAATTCGATTTCCAAAGCAAGATTCCGCTTGCATTCGACCACAATTGCCGGTTAATCGATTCAATGCTCGCCCGGTAAACATCATAATTGATCAGCTGACTCTTTTCGATGTAGTTTTCCACTCCTTTTGAAACTGCCGTTGTATCCGGAGCACCGTAATAATGGCGTAGCATATTGTCGTACGAAGTGAATTTTCGGGTATCATTTCCGGGCCAGTTGTTGGCATCGTGGTATGCCCAAACACCATCGAGCGGAAACCTTCCGGGAGCCCAGGTTTTACCCATTTCGGGCATGAATTTTTCCATGCTTTGCATCGGTGGAATACCGCTTGGGCCAATTTCACTGCTGAAACCGTTCAGTTTCGGATGGGTAAAATAATCCTTTGGTTCGAGCGTATGGTATGGGCCGCCACCATGCAAACCATCGCCATCGGAGCGTTTCAGGTAATGACGAGAGTCACGTTCATCGTATTTTTTCAGGATCGAAAAAATGAGTTCTTCCCGTGGATTAACGCCTTCATTTCCGCCGCACCAGATCACCAGCGACGGATGGTTTCTTAGTTTCTTCACAATGCCAATGGTGGCTTTTTCGTAAAGCGAAATTTCAGGCTGAAAACCTGGTGTATTCTTGAAAGTTCCCCAGAAATCGTTCAGAAAATCCTGCCACATCAGAATGCCGTATTTGTCGGCAGCCTCATACAAAGCTTTTGGCGCAACTCCTGTTGGTCCCCACACCCGGAGCATGTTGAGGTTGGCATTGCGG